>NZ_JAYFFI010000009.1:0-79142 GCF_036289405.1 Pseudoramibacter faecis
CTTCAAATTTCAGGTGCTGTCCTCTTTCGCGACAGGGTGTAACAATGGGAGAATCATAGTGATCCATGGGTTTCTCCTTTCGGTGTTTTTTGTGCAGCAGCTTAATTCTGCCAAAAGGGATCTCTATGGATCTTCTTTTTATTCAGTTGTTCAAGTTGATCTTACAATCTACCTTTTTTATTTAAGAGAAGGAAAAAAACAGATGTTTTTTAACCATTATTGCGTATAATCTATTATATAAATATCAAGGAGGAACCAAATTGTTGCCTGAAAATAAAACAAATGCTCCCAAAATACCATCCAAACGTCAAAATGCAATTTTAACGGATCTGGCTGATTATTTAATCTCCGCTAAGGGTTATTCATTAAATACAATTCGTTCTTATCAAAATGATCTCATTCAATTTTTTAGATTTTTACGGCGGCGATTCGGCCAGGTCAATCACGACAGCCCCTTTGAAGCCATTGATATCTCCCCCATCGACTTTTCCCTACTCTCAGCGGTACAACTGGCAGATATTTATGCCTTTTTAGGCTATACTTCGGCTAAGCGAGGCAACGGCAACACAACGCGAAAAAGAAAAACGGCTGCCATTCGTGCGTTATATCATTATTTAATCGTCGTTTTACAATTGGATATGAGCGATCCAACTCAAAATTTGGAGGTCCCTAAAATTAAACAGCGGGATCCTATTTACCTAACACTGGATGAAGCCATGAGTCTGCTTAATGCCATTGACGGTCGGAATAAAGAAAGGGATTTAGCTATCGTTACTCTCTTTTTAAACTGCGGGATGCGTTTATCAGAATTGACCAACCTTCGGCTGAAAGATATTCAGGATGAAACGCTGCACATTGTCGGCAAGGGCAATAAAGAACGAGATGTGATTTTAAACGATGCCTGTGTCAATGCACTGGAAGCTTACTATCCCATTCGCAAACAACAGATTGAAAGAATAGAAGCTCAAAGTGACAAGGTCGTTAAAGTAGATGATCATCTTTTTTTGAGCAGTCGCGGGAGAGGGATCTCCAATCGCACGGTGGAAAGAATGGTCCATAAATATCTTTTAAAGACTGGATTAGACGCCAACAAAATTACCGTTCACAAATTGCGGCACACGGCCGCCACGCTCATGTATAAATATGGGCAGGTAGATATTCGAACATTGCAAAAAGTATTGGGACACGAAAATGTCTCAACGACCGAAATATATACACATATTGAAGATGATGATGTGCGTGCCGCCCTGTATAAAAATCCCTTAGCTGAGTTTTCGCCAAAATAAATTTTCTTAATTTTTTGGCAAACGATAAAAAACAAACGCTTGAATCATTTTTTGATCCAAACGTTTATTTTTATAATGGTCATTATTTCTTATTCAAATCTGATGACTCTTTATTCGACAGTGACACTTTTAGCGAGATTTTTGGGCTTATCAACGTCACATCCCCGAGCGACAGCCAAATAATAAGCTAAAATCTGCAGATAAATCACAGCTGTTATCGGTGTCAGTTCCTCACATTCGTCGGGGATGAAGAAAGCCTCATCGACCTCCGAGTTGATTTCTTGATGTTTATCTTGGGCAATGGCAATAACGTGGGCGCCTCTTGCCTTTACTTCTTTGATGTTGGACAACATTTTTTCGAATACGTTATCTTGCGTACAAACGGCGATCACAACCGAACCATTTTCAATCAGTGCGATCGGTCCATGTTTCAATTCACCGGCCGAATAGGCTTCTGAATGAATGTACGAGACTTCTTTCATTTTAAGACTGCCTTCGAGACAGGTATCATAATCCAAGCCTCTGCCGATGAAATAAGCATCTTCCATTTTAAAATGTTCAAGTGCCAGATTTTTTAAAGCTGATTGGGCCTTTAAAATGGACGTCGCTAAACCCGGCACGTTTAGCAGATCTTTCGCCAGTTTTGCAAAATAAGCGTCGTCCAATTGCTGCGTTAATCTTCCGAGGTGCATAGCAAAAAGCAGTATGCACGCCACTTGCGTAACATAAGCCTTCGTTGAAGCCACCGCAATTTCCGGTCCGGCATTGGTATAGAGCACATCGTCAGCCTCTCTGGCAACGGAACTGCCGATCACGTTCGTAATGGCAACGATTCTCGCCTTTGCAGCTTTGGCCAATCGAATGGCTGCCATGGTATCGGCAGTTTCGCCTGATTGAGAAATCACAATTAAAAGCGTTTTATCGGTAATAATCGGATTTTTATAACGGTATTCTGAGCCGGTTTCCGTTTCAACCGGAATTCGGGCGAACTTTTCAATGTAATGTTTCCCAACCATAGCAGCGTGATAGGCTGTGCCACAAGCAACAATTTGGACATGATCGATTTCTTTTAGCATGGATTCCGTCAGATGGATATCGTCCAAAATAATTCGATCCGTAAAGCAACGCCCGGTCAGCGTATCTTTTAAAGCCTTGGGCTGTTCGTTGATTTCTTTGGCCATAAAATGATCGTAGCCACCCTTTTCAGCGTCGCCGGGATCCCAGGTTACTTCAAAAACCTGTTTACCGACCGATTCGCCATAACGATCCAAAACGGTAACGGAGTCGCAGGTTAAAACGGCAATTTCATCATTATCCAACAGATAAACATCGCGGGTTTGATCCAGAATGGCTGGAATATCGGAAGCGATAAAATTCTCGCCGCTTCCAAGGCCCACAATCAAAGGGCTGTCCTTGCGAACTGCAATTAATTTGTCAGGTTCATCTGCACATAAAACACCCAAAGAATAGGAACCCTTCAATTTTCTTTTGGCTTGAATCACCGCGTTAATGATATCGCCATCATAGAGCTCTCGCATCAAATGCACAACCACTTCCGTATCCGTATCCGATAAGAAGCGATGTCCTGCCTGGATTAATTTTTCTTTTAATTCGATATAATTTTCGATGATACCGTTATGGACAACGGCAATCTTCTGGTCCTGGCTCAAATGAGGGTGGGCATTAATATCCGACGGTTCCCCATGTGTCGCCCAACGCGTATGTCCGATACCGACAGTGCCTGCCAATGGTGTTTCATCAAGGATCCCCTGCAAATTGGCTAAACGCCCCTTTTTCTTTTTAAATGCAATTTGAGAATCGTTGATCACCGCGATGCCCGCCGAGTCATAACCCCGGTACTCCAATTTTGCCAACCCGCTCATTAAAATGTTTTGCGCCGGCTGATGGCCGATATAGCCAACAATTCCACACATAATAACACCTCGCTATATGATTATTTCGATTTCTTTGTGAAAGGGATCACTCCCCCCCCTTTTTCAAATCGATATTCCAGGCCATCCGCCGAAATTTCGATACTCCCTGACCTCGTCAACTCATTCAATGCGGATCCGGCATGAGTTCTGGCGCTCAAATTGAGAAGATAAATACGATAGTGGATCCAAATATTTATCGCATCATCTCAATAATGGCTGTATTATAACACAAACAGAAAAAACCACAAATAAAGCGGATAAAACAGCATTGGGATTTTTTTCATCTTCAATTTATGATAAAATATTTTTTAAAAGTAAATTAATTGACAGGAGTCATGAATGGAAAATAACAACGAAAAGAAAAGCAACTTTATCATTAACTATATCGATGAAGATCTTAAAAATGGTGTTTACGCTGATCACCGCGTTCATACTCGCTTTCCGCCTGAACCCAATGGTTATCTGCACATCGGTCATGCCAAATCTTCACTGTTAAATTATAAAATCGCTCAGCAATACGGCGGTACCTTCAACCTGCGTTTTGATGATACCAATCCGGAAAAAGAAGACATGGAATATGTCGAATCCATCAAAGAAGATTTAACCTGGCTCGGAATTGAATGGGGGAATAATCTTTTTTTTGCATCTTCTTATTTTAAAAAAATGCTTGAATTGGCTAAGGAATTAATCCGCAAAGGTTTGGCTTATGTTGACGATCAGGATTCGAAAACAATCCGTCAAACCCGAGGCACATTAACAGAAGCCGGTCAGTCCAGCCCTTTTCGAGATAGAGCGCCGGGAACCAATATGGCTTTATTTGATGCGATGATCCGCGGAGACGTTGAAGAGGGCGCCCAGGTGCTTCGGGCCAAAATTGATATGGCCAGTTCCAACATGAACATGCGAGATCCGATTATTTACCGAGTGCGTCACATGGTGCATCCTAATTCCGGCGAAGAATGGCATGTCTATCCCATGTATGATTTTGCTCATCCGGTAGAGGATGCCATTGAAGGGATTACCCATTCCCTTTGTACTCTTGAGTTTGAAGACCATCGCCCAATTTACAACTGGTTTATTGAACATCTGGACGAATTTCAAAAGGAACCGCCGCGTCAGATCGAATTCGCGAAACTCAACCTAAGTAAAACCATTATGGGTAAACGTTACATAAAAAAATTGGTTGATGAAGGTATTATTGACGGGTGGGATGATCCGCGAATAGCAACCATCTCCGGTTTGCGGCGCCGTGGCTACACGCCGGAAGCCATTCAGGATTTTTGTGATGAAATCGGTGTTGCCAAGGCGAATTCCACCGTGGACATGGCCATGCTGGAGCATTTTATCCGCAGCGATTTAAAATTAAAAGCGCCGCGCTACAACTGTGTGCTCCATCCTCTGAAAGTAATCATTACCAATTGGCCCGAAGACAAAGTTGAATGGCTGAACATTGAAACCAATCAGGATGTTGAAGCTATGGGAATGCATCAAATGCCTTTTACCCGTGAATTGTATGTTGAACAATCCGATTTTATGAAGGAACCCGTCAAAAAGTATTTCAGGCTTTTCCCCGGGAATGAAGTTCGGCTGCGCGGTGCTTACTTTGTTAAATGTAACGATTTTATCGAAGATGAGAACGGCAATGTGATTGAATTAAAATGTACCTATGATCCGGAAACAAAATGTGGAACCGGTTTTACCGGGCGAAAAGTCAAGGGAACCATTCATTGGGTTTCAGCGACGCGGTGTCAGCCGGTGGAAGTGCATATGCTCAAATCATTGCTCAAGGATGATAGCAAATACACCTTGGATAACCTGATGGAAAAAATTGATCCGCAATCCCTTGAAGTTATTACAGCAATGGCGGAACCTGAGGTGATCACAGCTGAACCCTACGATAAAATGCAATTTGTGCGCAGCGGTTATTTTTCGGCTGATCCAAAATATTCAAAGCCCGGCAAACCCGTGTTTAATCAGATTGTTCCCTTAAAAAGCAGTTGGCGCCCCCCGAAAAAGTAATCGACCTTTATTTTTGGATTAAGAAGAGGAAAAGAGAGGCACTCATCATGATATGGTCAACAATAGAAACATTGGACCGAACCGAGATTCGGCTTATTCAATTGGAAAAACTCAAGAAAACTATTCGTTACGCATATAACCGCGTTCCGTTTTACCAACAAAAGTTTCATGAGACAAATATTACACCGGATGATATTCAAACATTAGACGATTTGAAAAAAATTCCTTTTACGACTAAAGATGATTTCAGAAATCACTATCCTTTCGGTCTATTCGCCGTCCCCAAAGAAAAAATCATTCGTTATCATGCTTCTTCCGGAACAACGGGCAATCCCACCGTTGTCGGTTACACCCAAAACGATATGGATGTCTGGAAAGAGTGCATTGCCCGCATTGCGACCATGGCCGGTGTGACTTATCATGATACGGCTCAGATTGCATTTGGCTATGGTCTCTTTACAGGTGCTCTCGGATTGCATCAGGGACTTGAGACCATCGGTGCCAGCGTGATTCCCATGTCCAGCGGCAACTCTAAAAAACAAATCAAAATCATGAAGGACTGGGGCACGACGGCGCTAATTGCCACCCCATCCTACGCCCTGCACCTTTCTGAAGTTGCACAGTCCATGGGGATTGATCCGCGGAGAGATTTAAAAGTACGCTATGGAGTACTTGGCAGTGAACCATCAACCGAAGCCATGCGCGCCAAATTAAATCAAAATTGGAATATGCAGGCCACGGAAAATTACGGGATGTCCGAATTGGGCGGCCCCGGCGTGGCAGGTGAATGCCTGCATTATCACGGGATGCACATCAACGAAGACTATTTTATTTGTGAAATCATCGATCCCGCAACCGGCGAAGTTTTGCCTGAAGGCGAACAAGGCGAGCTTGTGGTGACGTCGTTGTTCCGCGAAGCCACACCGGTTTTGCGGTACCGAACAAAAGATATCACAAGTTTAGATGCCTCCCTTTGCACTTGCGGCAGAACTACTATGCGGATGTCGAAAATCGCCGGCCGAACCGATGATATGCTTATTATCAGCGGCGTCAATGTCTTCCCGTCTCAAATCGAAGAAGTTTTGTTATCCATTGATGGTATTGGCAGCAATTATTTAATTACTGTCAGTAAAAAAGGCTATCTTGATCGCATGGACATTAATGTTGAAGTCACAGATGCGTCCTTGTTGGATTCGGCTTCCCGGCTGGATCAATTACTGGGCACCGTCGAGAGACAACTTCACACGGTTTTAGGCATTCACCCGGTGATTCATCTGGTGGAACCTTTGAGCATGGAAGCTTCCAAAGGCAAAGCGGTTCGTGTGATCGACAAGCGAAACGAAAAATAAAAAGGTGGTATGAGATGTTAGCAAAAGAAAAACAGCTTTCGGTGTTTATCGAAAATAAAGTTGGCCATTTAGCGGCCGCAACGGACATTTTGGCTCAAAATGATATCAGTATTCGCGCTCTTTTTGTTTATGATTCTACGGAATATGCGATTTTACGCTTAATCGTCGATGATCCCTATAAAGCTATGGCACTCTTCCAGGAAGCCGGCAAAGTGGTTCGCATGATTGACATTATGGTCGTTGAACCCATTGATGAACCGGGCATAATGAACCGCATTTTCCACTTGCTTTCGAACAATAACATCAATGTGGACTATGCTTATCCCTACGCCGTTAAAGATGCGCCCTATATGCTGATTATGGCCACATCGGATCAGGAAAAGGCGTTTGATTTGATCCGAGAAAGCGGCTTTGCCGTCGTATAAACCATTCTATCCATTGAATGAAAATTGAAAAAATGAACCATACGCCGGCATCAAAGCGACATGTGATCTCAAGAGATGAACGAATCCCGCATATCAAATAAAAAAGATACAGTTTCAACTGTATCTTTTTTGTTGCGTTATTCAATGGATCAATAATTGGGAGAGGCATATCCGAAGATATAGCTACTCTTATAATTAATGGTACGCTGTTTAACCTGATCGCTATAGTTGCCTTCAACGGTAGTAATAGTGCCCTTATTGCAGGAAGCAACCAAGCCAACGTGATCAGTCACCGAATCGCCGTTCCAATCATAGTAGACAATATCACCGGATTTTGGTGTATAGCCCTTCCAATGCCATTGTTTCTTGTTCTGATACCAACTGACGCCCGACGGGCAATAGGCATGATAATAGAAAGTGGCACTTGAAAGACCTGCCTGATTACCGCACCAAGAGACAAACATAGCGCACCAGGCCGCATTGCTGAAAGCATATTTTGACTTCATATAGTTGCCGTACCAAGCGCCGTATTTAGTCCATCCGTTGCTGCTTTCCTTGGTGCCGATCTGGCTCTTCGCAATAGCAATCACCTTCTGACGGCCTGTCCGTCTGGTCGAATAACTGCCGGCACTCGCTTTGTTAATGATAAATTGCTGCGCCCTCGAATTATTCTTCGCGTAAAGCTGGATATTCGTATTATCAGCCGATCCATTCCCATTAACATCCATCACCCGAGTCGACGATGATGCCGGCATTAAACAATAAGTATATCCGGTCGCCGCATTGTATTGCGTGCGAATATAAAACCGCTGTGTCTTCGAATTATTTTTCGCATAAACGCGGATATTGGCGCCGTTAGCGTCCGTGCCGTTGGCTAAATCAAGTGCCTTCCCGTCCGCCAAGGAGGTAATAAGATAGGAACCGTCGCTGTTGCGAGTGAACCGCCATCCCTGATCTTTGTAGGATTTGTTGGTTTGAATTACCGCGTTGCCGGAGCTTTCAGTGATCACTTTGCCGCTAGACAGATGCTTGACCGTTGCCACAAATGAATTGCCCAAATTCACATTCGCCGCTGAAGCGTTGTTGGCTTTTACAATGGTCAGCTTTTGTGCCTCGCTGTCGTTGCTGCCGTAAAGACGGATATTGGTGCCGCCTGATGTTCTATTATTTGCAATATCCAAAACCCGCGTTGCGGAGGATTTCGGCATCAGATAATAAGTGCCGTCTGCGCGCCGATAAATACACCATTTTTGCGCGTTGGAACTATTCTTTGTATAAGTTTGAATATTGGTGCCGTTAGCATCTTTACCGTTGGCCAGATCCAAACATTTGCTGTTGGCCGCATTGGTAATGCGATAAGAACCATCACTGTTGCGCACAAAATGCCATAATTGATCAAGGGCATTGTTGCCGCCGTAAAGCGCCGCGTTGCCGGACGATTCCGCTGCAACGTAATAGCTGCCACTGTTCTTTTTAATCTGACCCCAGAAATCTGTTCCCAGGTTGACCAAAGTCGGTGTAGTTGCTGCTTTCGTTGCAGACGCGTCAGCCGGTGTTGAAGCATTCGCACTGCCGTTGGCGTTAGCCGCATTGGCTGAAGTCGATGTGTTGGACGTATTATTGGTCGCTGCCGGTTTTGCTGTCGATGTATTTTCTGAGGGTGCCGCCTTCTCGGCTTCGGCTGGTGCTGTGTCTTTAACCGTCGACGCCGTCTTCAGTCTGCTTAGTTCTGAAGCGGACAAGATCTTAATTTTAAACGACTGACCAGTTGCGTTTTGGTCGGCTTTGATTTGAACAGTGCCATCACTCGCGGCGCTCAGCACATTGCAGGTGGAACTTGCCGGCATCAGTGAGAAGGTATTGTTCTTTTCCAGGTAGATTTTCCAGCGTTGACCGCTGGTATTATTGGCTGTGGCCGCCTGAACAGACGCATTGTTTTGATCTGAAGCCACAGTTAACAGCTGACCGGTCGCTTTTGAGGTCAGCGCGTAGGTTCCTTTGACTTCATTGTAAACAAACTGCCACACTTGGTCAGCTGTATTGGCATCGGCCTTAAGCGAAACATTATTTTGCCCGACCGAGACGACCCTCATGCCGTCCATGGTTGTGATTTTAGCCGAAAATGCCACGTCATTATTCAGTTCTGCGGCGAAAATGACCGTTGGAACCATCATCAGTATCAAACTGAGCGTAAAGATGGCGGTGATCACTGCAATGGCGATTCGGTTGGTGATTGCTCGTTTTTGCATGGGATTTGTTTCCCTTCCTTTCTTTTCGTTTATCGACCTATGACCATGAATTACCGATAAGAATTACCGCCGCAATTCCAAACACCGTAGGAGCTGCCGGCACGAAAACTTTGATAATTGTGGTTACGGATACCCTTGGTCATACAATCAGTGACGGCTTGCTTAACGTGCGGCGGATAATGGCCATTTAAATAACGTTTGTAAGGACCATCCAGGTAACCGGCGAATTGTCCTGGTGCCGTTAAAACCGAAACGGCGTCCTTGCCGCCCCATTTGCCGGAATCCACGCGATTCATAACGCAGGAAATGACGGCCAATGCACCTTCATAGCTGACATTGCATTCTGATGCAACAACTGCGCAGATAAAATCCATCTGATCGGTAACTTCTGTTTTATTTCCCGTCGACGCATATTGCTGAAGTTTCTTTTGAACTTCCTTAAGCTTTTTGTTGAGATCATCCTGGGTCGCCTTGGCTTCCCTTCGCTCTGCTTTAAGTGAGGCTTCCAGGGTTTCAATCTTTCGGACCTTCTCTTGATCGGCGCGAACCACATTGGTGATTTGATCGGCATTGGTAAAAAAATTCGAAACGTTTTTGGAAGAGAAAAGATACTGTAAATATCCATCCATTCCATACATATACATCGAGCGAACACGATTGCCCATAGAACTTTGGGCAATCGCCAATTCTTTGGAATTATTTGCCAGTTCGTGATTGATCTTGCTGAGTTTTTCTGCTTGTGCATCTGCTTGCTTTTGAATTTGTGTAATCTGGTTTGAAAGGGTTGACGCATCGTCTGCGGCGAAAACCGGCGGCATCGAGCTTATGGCCATGGTGGCTGCGATGCTCAGACAGACTAAACGTCTTTGGATTGAATGATGCATGGCTTAAAGCCCACCTCCTTTAATTTAGAAATAATAGTTAGCTCCGATTTTTTTAGAGCCCTTGACCGAACCGGCTCTAAACGATGTGTAGTTGTGATTGCGCAGGCCGTAGGTCATACAGTCCGATACGGCCGATTTAACATAAGACGGCGCTTTGCCGCCATCATATTTTTTGTAATTGCCATAAATATAGGCAGAAAATTGTCCCTTTGCCGTAATCACAGCAACTGGTGTGGTGCCTCCCCATCTGCCAGAATCAGCGCGATTCATGATGCAGGATGCGACGGCCAGGGCACCAGTATAAGAAGTATTATCTTCTGCAGCAACCACCGCACAAATTAAATTATAATCGGCGGTATTCAGACCGGCGGTTTTATGCCCCGACGTAGCGCCGCTTTTAAGTGCCGCTGTACCATTGGCACTAAACTTGCTGCCGTTTGCCGATATTGTTTTTACAGCGGCCTTTTGAACCGGTGCCTTTGCAGCAATGGCGTTTGCAGTTGTTGTTGCGCTCTTCGGCGATGTTGTTGCTGAAGAAGTCGAAGGGGTCGTTTTGGTGGATGCACCGGTTGAATTAGCATTGGCAGCAGCATTATTGGTTGATGTGCTATTGGATACTGAAGCCGCCGAACTATTGGGTCCGTTATTGGACGTCTGAGATGAATTGTTAACGGTGTTCGCCTTATTCTTTTCGGTGGTTGTCGCTGCATTGTTGGTGGAAGCCTGCGTTGTGTTTTCTGTTTTAACCGTATCGTTTGAAGCTGACGTTTGCGTTCCCACGGCGATGATTTGAGGTTTTGCATCCGTAACGGAGACCACCGTACTTTCCGTGGCGATAACCTGACCACCTTTGATTGTCGTTTTGGTTTGGATGGTCTTAGTGCCATTGACACCCGCTTGCTGTTCTTTTTGTTGCCCGACTTGCATATTGGCAACATAAACCTTAATGGTCTCGAAAGGAATCGTCTGCTTTGTTACGGTTGTTTCAATTTTAGCAGTATCTTCTTTTCCCGAAGTTGCCGTTGTTTTATCGCCGGTTGACGCAGGCACAGTGCTTGTCTTTCCTTTAGAATTATTATTCGTGGATGAAGGTAATGTGGCCGTTCCGGTGGTTTTCACCGCTTCCGATGCAGCTTTATAATCCCGAGGATTAACCCGAACCTTCATGTCCGTTGCCGCTTTAGCAATATCTTTGGATTTCTCTTTTTCTGAAACTAAAACACCATTGTGGCGGGTTACAACCGTTTTTACGTTCTGAATGCCGGTATTCCCCGATTGCAACACTTTAACCGTTCCTTGAGGAACCGCATCACTGCTGACAATCTTCGTTTGATATGGCAACGTTACCTCGGATTTCATCGTCGATTTGGTTACGCGAACCACCTGAACCTTCTTGACAGTGGTGTTCATCGCCGAAGATTTTGATGGCGTTACAATATCGTTTTGTCCTACCGTGATATTTTTTTCTGCAAGCATACCGCCGACGGTTTTTTTTGCCGTGCTGTAATGCTGTGTTTGGTCACCGACGATCAACGTCCCCTTTGCTTTTTTGGTAATGGTAACCTTCGCGATATCGGAAACCCGCTTATTTAAATTGACGGAATAGGCATAGATATCCTTATCGATGGTATAACCATTGTCCTTTAATAAGGTTTGAATTGTCTCCGTGCCTTTTGCGGTAACAGCTTCTGTGGCTGTGTCATCAGATTGACCAACATTTTCGTCATATACAACGGTAATTTTTTTGTTGTGATTGCGCCGTGAATTAATCACAAACCCTGTAACAGCCAAGGCAGCACCTACGATCAAAACAAGAAAAATTGCTCTTTTAATACGTGTTGACATGTTAAACCCTTTCATAAAAACTGATTTTTTGTGATTGAGAATGAAAATTATCGGAAATTGTAAAAAATCATCACAAATATTGTTATCTTTATGCTATCAAGCCATTCCTTTATGGTCAATGATACACAAACATTCAATGAGCTATATGATTTTGAGCAATTATTTATTTTAAACATCTAGCCAAAATTACTTCTTTTTGCACTGAATTATGCGTTATTTTTATTTTAATATTGCGAAAATCATTTTTAAATCAAAAGGAACATGCGTTACAAAAAATGATGATTTTATTCCTTAAAAACATCCTGCATCAAAAATGTATCAAATCCGTCACAAGATTCATAAAGGTGTGTTGTTTTCACGATTGAGTTTCTTCTACGATGATATGGCAGTGCTCATTTTGATGAAACACATGCGTGTGGCTTCTTGTCAGCAGGGTGTGTGTCACTATAAAAGATTGAAATTGACTATTCATTGCCTGCCTCATAGTCATAGTTCGTTTCCTCAATGTAGTGTTGGCAATCAAAAAAAGCCTCGAGACAATCTCTTGCCTCAAGGCTTTTTGGTATTATTTTTCAGTTATAGTGAAGCGGATGATTGATTATTTTGCTTGCTTGATTGCTGCCTGAGCCGCCGCCAATCTTGCAATCGGCACTCTAAAAGGCGAGCAGGAAACATAATCCAAGCCGATGCTGTTGCAGAACTCAACGGATATCGGATCGCCGCCGTGTTCACCGCAGATTCCGCAGTGAAGCTCCGGACGAGCCTTTCGCCCGTCGATGACAGCCATTTCCATCAGACGGCCAACTCCGGTTTGATCCAATCGGGAAAAGGGATCATTTTCGTAAATTTTGGCATCGTAATAGGAATCAAGGAACTTACCGGCGTCGTCTCGAGAGAAACCAAAGGTCATCTGCGTTAAGTCATTAGTTCCAAAGCAAAAGAATTCGGCTTCATCGGCCACAGCATCTGCGGTTAAGCAGGCGCGTGGAATTTCCATCATTGTCCCAACTTTGTATGCCATTTTGGAACCAGCCGTTTCTAATTCGGCATCAGCCGTTTTAACGACGATATCTTTGACAAATTTCATTTCCTTGACGTCGCCGATCAACGGAATCATGATTTCCGGAACGATGGTCCATCCTGGATGCGCAGTCTGAACCTTTAACGCAGCCCGAATAATCGCCTTCGTCTGCATCACACCGATTTCCGGATATGTCACGGTCAAGCGGCAGCCCCTGTGCCCCATCATCGGATTAAATTCGTGTAAGCTCGCAATGATCGCTTTAATTTGAGCAACAGATTTGCCCTTAGCATCCGCCAATTTTTTAATATCTTCTTCGTCTGTCGGAACAAACTCATGCAGCGGCGGATCAAGGAAGCGAATCGTTACCGGGCGGCCTTCCAGCGTTTCAAAGAGCTGCTCAAAGTCGTTCTGTTGGAGCGGCAAAATTTTTTCGAGCGCTTCTTCCCGTTCTTCAACGGTATCCGAGCAAATCATTTCACGGAACGCATCAATGCGGTCGCCCGAGAAAAACATATGTTCTGTCCGGCAAAGACCAATCCCTTCAGCCCCTAATTCAACGGCCTGCTTGGCATCTTCTGGTGTGTCTGCATTGGTTCTGACTTCCATTGTCCGGAATTCATCAGCCCAGCTCATGATCGTGGCAAAGTCTTCGTCCTCAATGGAACCAGCTTGAACTTCAAGCGCACCGTCATAAATATTCCCGGTGGAACCGTCGAAGGAAATGACATCGCCTTCGTGATAGGTGTGACCGCCGAGAGTAAAGGCTCTGTTCTCTTCATCCATGATCAAATCCGTACAGCCGGCAACGCAGCAGGAACCCATCCCGCGGGCAACGACAGCGGCGTGGGAGGTCATACCGCCGCGGGCGGTCAAAATCCCCTGTGCGGCTTTCATGCCTTCGATATCTTCCGGCGAGGTTTCCAGACGGACCAAGACGACTTTTTCGCCGTTTTCGCCTGCTTCCTTCGCATCTTCTGCCGTGAAGACCACTTTGCCGGAAGCAGCACCCGGTGCAGCCGGAAGCCCTTTGCCAATTTGTTCAGCTTTTTTGAGATCGTTTTTGTCAAAGGAACCGTGGAGCAAGGTGTCCAAATTTCTTGGATCGACTGCCAAAATCGCCTGTTTCTTGTCAATTTGACCTTCCTGGACCAGATCGTTGGCAATCTTTAATGCGGCTTTTGCGGTCCGTTTCCCGTTGCGGGTTTGCAGCATATAGAGCTTACCTTCCTCAATGGTAAATTCCATGTCCTGCATATCGTGATAGTGGTTTTCCAGCTTGCGTGCAATAGCAATCAGTTCTTCATAAATTTCAGGCAGATTTTCTTTGATGGATTCGATCTTCAGTGGGGTGCGAACACCAGCGACGACGTCCTCGCCTTGAGCGTTCATCAAAACTTCCGCATAGAAGCTGTTTTCACCGGTCGCCGGATCCCGGGTAAAGGCAACTCCCGAGCCGGAAGTATCACCCATATTCCCGAAGGCCATCATTTGAACGTTAACGGCGGTCCCCCATGAATACGGAATATCGTTGTCACGACGGTAAACATTCGCACGCGGGTTGTCCCAAGAGCGGAAAACGGCCTGAACCGCTTCGATCAGCTGTTCCTTTGGATCGTCCGGGAAATCTTTTCCGATCTGATTTTTATATTGGGCTTTGAATTGCGATGCCAATTCTTTCAAATCTTCCGCATTCAAATCGACATCTTCAGTCACACCCTTGGCTACTTTCATTTTGCCGATCAGCTGTTCAAAATATTTTTTGCCGACTTCCATGACGACGTCTGAGAACATCTGAATAAAACGGCGATAGCAGTCCCATGCCCATCTCGGATTACCCGATTTAGCAGCCATGGTATTTACAACGTCTTCGTTCAGGCCTAAGTTTAAAATCGTATCCATCATACCAGGCATCGAAGCTCTTGCACCGGAACGAACAGAAACCAACAACGGATTTTCTTTATCACCGAATTTTTTCCCGGTGATGTCTTCCATCTTGCTGATATATTCGGCAATTTGGCCTTTGATTTCGTCGTTGATTTTGCGACCGTCTTCGTAGTATTGCGTACATGCTTCGGTCGTAATGGTGAACCCCTGAGGCACCGGCAGACCTAAATTGGTCATTTCGGCCAGATTAGCCCCTTTTCCCCCGAGAAGCTCACGCATATTTGCGTTACCTTCTGTAAACAGGTAAACCCACTTGTTCATAAAAAACCTCCTCAACACTTTTTTGCACATAAAGTTTTATCTGAACATCCCTTCAAGGATAATTCATTCAATGTCTAATCATCGTTTCCGAGATTAACGACATAACGCGTGATATTGGTCCGAGAAATTTTTCCGATTAGTTCTAACCGTTCGACAGCATTTTGATCCTGTGCCTTGCGAATAATCGGCAATGATTCAACCTCGTATTTAATAGTCTTCTTCGCCGCATCGTAAACTGATTCAGTTTCTTCCAAATAAATAATATTGGGCATGCGTGTCATGATAATGGATATTGGCAGCGTTTCAATATTTTCTTTGCCAATCATTGACTTCATAAAATCTTTTCGACTGACAATTCCCATCAGATAATCCTGATCTGTTACATAAATCGTACCGGCATTTTGCGTAAACATGGTGATAATCCCGTCGTAAATGGTGGTATCCATTGGAACTGTTGTGGGTTCTGTCTGAATATCCATAACCGAAATGGTCTTAATATACGAACCGATCATGTGCAAAATGGATTTTCCAGTGTAGGAATAGCCAACCTTACGTTTAGCTTCTAAGACGCCGATCATCGTTAACAACGTTAAATCCGGGCGGATTGTTGCACGGTTAATATCAATTTTTTCAGCAATATCTTCACTTTTAATCGGCTCGTACTTTTTGACAATCTCGATAATTTTTTTTTGTCTTTCCGTCAACTCCATCTTGTCACCACCCATAACATTTATCATATTAAGTATAACACTTTTATGAATTAAGCAAAGCATTATCAAGTGCAAAATCTCGTTTTGGAACTAACAAAAAAATATCTGAATGTAATTACGTCAGAATATGCATTGAAATTTTCAAATGCTTTTTTCAATATTTTCAATGGGTTGAACGGTCCATCTCCCCTCCTTTAAAATCATCATTTCTTTTATTTGCAATTGCGATAAAATATCTGGTAAGAATGTTTTAAACCCGTAATCAACCATCGGCAAGTCATGGCTATCGCCGCTGATTGTGATTGGAATCTTTAAGCGGTGTGCTTCTTTTAAAATATCGACAGAGGGATATAAACACGACGGTCCATAGCGATAAATGCCGCCCGTGTTGATCTCCAAAATAGAGCCTGACTGGGCAATAGCTCCCAAGGCACTGTGCCAGCAGTCGCGATACCAGGCTGCCTGTTCTTCAAAGAAAATCTGAAGGGAATTATTTTTCTTGATCAAATCAAAATGAGCGATGATATCCGGTTTTAAGTCGGTAGCCATCTGGGCAATTCCCTGATAATAATCACCAACCATCTGAGCCACATTGTCATTATATAATGCCGTTAGGCCCGCCTGCATACTTTCAGGAGTATCATCAAAATAAGCTATTTCCCCGTCTGGCAGAGCCCCCATACAATGGATGCTGCCAATCCAGTAGTCCAGTGCCGGTAATGTTTTTTGAACTCGTTCCGAAATTCCTTGTGTATCCATATAATAGTCAATTTCCAGTCCGGTATAAATTTTGATTTGATTTTTAAACCGTACTTTGAGCGATTCAATGGTTTGAAGATAGTTGGGCAAATCATCGTCTGCCATGGTCCAATCGTTTGAATACTTTAAAGGTGCATGACTTGAGAATCCGATGCTGGTCAATCCGGCCTGAATAGCAGCCTTAGTCATCGCCGCGGCAGATTGTTTGCCGTCACAAAAGTCCGTATGGATATGGTAGTTACTCTGGATCATCGATTTCCTTTCTAAAAAAGAGCACCTCTCCGTTGAAAGATGCTCTTAAATTGGTTCATTACAATATTTTATTCAGAAAGCTCTTGGTGCGTTCTTCCTTGGGATGAGCGATCACTTCTTCCGGCGTTCCTTCTTCGCAAATGACGCCATCATCCATGAAAATCACGCGATCAGCCACTTCGCGAGCAAAGCCGATTTCATGCGTGACAATGATCATGGTCATCCCCGCTTGAGCCAATGCTTTCATGGTTTCCAGCACATCGCCGACCAACTCCGGATCCAAAGCTGATGTCGGTTCATCAAAAAGCATGATCTTCGGATCCATGGCCAAAGCCCGGGCAATCGCAACGCGCTGTTGTTGCCCGCCGGACAAACGAATCGGAAATTCATTCGCACGGTCTTTCAGGCCAACCATGTCCAAAAGTTCTAATCCTCGTGCCTGAATTTGTTGCTTGTTCACCTTTTTAACGGTAATCGGAGCAACGGTCACATTATCAATCACCGATAAATGTGGAAACAAATTAAAGTTCTGGAACACCATCCCCAAATCGCAACGAAGTTTTTGCAGTTGACTGCCGTCGATATGGGTGATGGTCTTATCTTTTTTCCGCTTGTCCATCAGCTCTTCTTCAATATAGATTTCTCCATCGGTAATGCGTTCCAATTGGTTGAGGCAACGGAGCATCGTGCTCTTTCCGGAACCGGATGGCCCGATAATGCAGACAACTTCTCCCCGCTTCACAAAAAAATCGACACCCTTTAAAACTTCCAAATCGCCAAAATACTTCGTCAGTCCTTTAACGCGCACCATGATTTCTTCGTTGTTCGTTTGTGTTATTTGATTGGTCGCCATATGCTTACCTTCTTTCGTACGCGCCAAAGCGAGTTTCTAACTTATCAAAAATAACTTGGAGAATAGTCGTTAAAAATAAATAAATCGCGGCAGCGTAAAGATAATAAATCCAGTTTCCCGTCGAACTGGCCATGGTCTTGACCGTTCGCAGGACATCAAAAAGAGCAATGGTTGAAACCAATGAAGTGTCTTTCAGCAGCATGATCAATTCGTTGCCTAACGGCGCCACTAAACGTTTGAACGTCTGCGGGATAATAATCTTTCGCATGGCCTGATGATAGCTCATCCCCAACGCTTTGGCGGCTTCCATTTGACCTTCCGGAATGGACTCAATTGCGGCCCGAATGATTTCGGCCATATATGCGGTTGAATTCAGTGAGAAGGTTACAAAAGCGCAGAACATCGGATCAATCACAAAGGTCGATCCTGTCGCATTGAGATAAATGATCGGAACGGCAAAATAAACAATGAATAATTGCAAAAGCAATGGGGTTCCGCGAAAAAACCATACATAAAACCAAGTTACCGCATTAGCAACTTTATTGTGGGATATTCGCCCGAGTGCCACAACAATGCCCAAGATCGCACCAAAGACAACAGCAACAATTGCTACCTCAATGGTTAAGACGGTCCCGCTAAAAATAGCCCACATTTGGGTAGAGGTTAACAAATAAAACGCCTCGCTTCCTTGATAAAGTATTTTTAAACAAATTTACAAATAATTATACATGATACAGAAGACGGCTGCAATCAAAAATATTTATTCATATCGCAAACCCATGCCTTCTTACGTTAAAATAATGTGCGCAAAAATACCTGAATGATGTGAAAACTTCCGACAATATTTCCCAAAGCGCAGCCTAAATTGGTCAGAATAACAACCAGCAGCACCCGCGTGATCTGATTATGCCAAATACCCTTCAAATGATTCAAATCATGCGAAAGATTTTCAAAATCGGTCACCCTCGGTTTGCGCCAATGGGCTTCGCTGATACCGGCAAACCAGCCGGTTGCCAAAACAGGACTCAATGCCGAAATCGGCGCCATTGCAATCGATACGAGAATGGTCAGCGGATGTGCCAAAGATATCAGGGCTCCAACGCCTGCGCCGCTCATGGTTAAAAGAAGCCAATTACGTGTTTGTGTCCATCCAGCGCGCGGACTGATTGACAGCGTTAAAATCACCATGAACACCAACAAGGCGGATACGCTCCAACCGATGACTTTTCCAGTTTTTGATTTTGGTGGTGCTGTTTCCAGCGGTTCCAAGTTATGTGTCTCTTTCCAATTTTTTAGAATCCCAGGAATATGAGCGGCCCCCACAACAGCAACGATATGCTGCCCCGGCGCGCGTTTGATTTTTTCGCAAAGATAAGTGTCCCTTTCGTCGACGAGATATCGCTTAATTCCATGATAATGCTCTGACAATGCCATCAGCGAAGCATTGAGCATATCTTCTTGTTTTAATTCCTCAATATCTTCCTCGGATAAAGTTTCATTATCAAAAAGACTCAAAGCAATCGAGACCATTAATTTACATTTTTCCCAGAGAGAAGATCCCCGCCAAATGCGATTAAAGGTGATTTGAATATCTCGATCTGCCAAAACAATATCCGCGCCGACATCTTTGGCGGAATCAATGGCCTTCAGCATCTCTCCTCCGGTCTGAACCCCAAGTTGTTCGGCGATCTTTTGCTGATAATGGGATAGGAGAATGTTTATGAACATAAAACCGGCACGTCCGTCCTTGATCACTTGGACAAAAGCCGTATCGGACCAGGCCTGTTTTTGAGTGATCGTTTGAAAGCGTCCCTGATCCAGCTCGATACAGACCGTGTCTGGCATCTGCTCATCAATCACCTGCTGAACCAATTTCGCACTTTCTGACGAAACGTGGGCGGTCCCAATCAAAATATATTCTTTGTTTTCGTCCGTTATTTGGATGATTCCATTCTCCAGGTATTCAATATTTTTTTTCATAATTAGTGAAACTCCGACAAAAAAAGCATGTTTGAATTTAAACATGCTTTTCAAATATCAAGGCATATTTTTATTTTATGCTTTGCGAACATCTTTCAGAGATTCGCGAATTTTCAAATCGTAAGGAACGTACAGCGTTTTGGTTTCTGTTTCTTCTTTTTCGCACATTTTAATGAGCATGCGCGTAGCCACAGCCCCAATGTCATACATCGGCTGGGAAATCGTCGTGATTTTAGGGCTGACCCACTCGGCGACCCAGAAGTTATTAAACCCACAAACAGAAATATCATCCGGTACTTTTTTCCCGCTTTGCTCCACTTCGCGAATCGCGCCCAGGGCCATCTGATCGTTATAACAGAATACATTGGTAAAGGGCACGTCTCCTTCCAGGGCATTGTGCATCATATGTGCACCGCTAAGAACACTGCTGTTGCCGTAAAGCACCAATGCCGAATCAAAATCCAGCCCCTTTTCGGCATATGCGCGCTTAAAGCCCTCCATGCGTTTGAGGGTGATATAACCGTTTTCGCTGTTATCGTTAAAAATAGCGTTGTGTGTATGTCCCGCTTCAATTGCTTTGATTGCTAAATCATAAGCCGCTGCTTCATTGTCGACCAGAACCCCCGATAATTTCGCGGAATCGTCCGGCACGCAGCCCAGAACGACTTCGCAAGATGCATCAATAAGTTCCTGACGCATTTCTTCTGTCAAGTCCTTGCCGACATAAATGACACCGTCGCATTGCTTTTCCACCAATACATCCAAAGACTTCTTTTCCTTTTCGGGATCGAAGTCGGTATTGCTCAAAATAATATTGTAGTTGTAAATGCCGCAAACATCTTCGGCTCCGCGGACCATTTCGGTGTAAAAAGGATCCGTGATATTGGGGATCATAATTCCAAGTGTGTTGGTCTTTTGAATTTTAAGGCTCCGTGCAATGGCATTCGGTTTATAGCCGGTCTTTTTAATCGCGGCCAGAACACGTTCCCGCGTTTCTTCATTGACCAACGGAATATTATTGACAACACGCGATACCGTTGCAACAGAAACATTGGCTTCTCTGGCAACATCAACAATTTTAACTTTCATTTTATAGCCTCCTTAAGGGATTAGCCGTCGATTTCCACTAAAGCTTTTTTAATCAGGGCCGGTGCTTTGCGACATTTTTCTTCATTGACTGCACAAGGGGCAAAGCGCAACCCCTTTGCCAAAGCTACCAGGAAGAAATCCTCTTTCATCAAATAGTCACGCACTGCTTCTGGATTCTTGCTGGGAACCGACAAGAAGAACCCATCACGATAGGTACAGGTTTTCAGGCCGACTTCTTTTGCGGCATCCGTGAAGGCCTTGGCACGCATTTGAAGAATGTCACGCCATTTTGCCTGTTCCGTTTCAAATCGGTTCAGTAAGATCGGATCCGAAACAATATTAGCCAAGGTCGTCTGTGCGACGTGGGTGCCGTTGGACCAAGTCCCGCGGTTGGAATAGGCTCCCGCTGCGGCAAACTCGTTGGCAATTTCTTCCGTCGGTGCCACACAAAGCAGCGCTCCATTGCGCAGGCCGTACATGGTGTACGCTTTCGAAGCTGAATAAGCATACAATGGCAACACATTTTCCGGCATGCCGGTCAACAATTCCATAAATGCCCGGGCATCTTCACCTTGGCCGGCAAAATCAATATAAGCAATATCGCAAAGCACAATAATGCGCCATTCGGGATGAGCCTTGGCCTGTTCGGTATAAAAAGCGATTAGTTCTTTCCATTCATCAACGGAGATACTGTAACCCGTTGGATTGTGGGCCGGTGTGTTCAGGATGGATAAAACGCGATGCTGGCTTTTGAAAAGCTTCAAGAATACTTCTTTATAGGATTCCATATTGAAATTGCCTTCATCGTTAAACAGCTGAAATGTTGTGATCTTGCGATGGTTTTCATCGGCAATGGTGCCATAAGGCGCCCAGTGCCAATCCTGAACCAAAATGGTGTCGCCAACCTCTGAATAATTGGCGACTGCATTGCGAATCGCACCCGTTCCGCCCGGTGTGGCCACCGCTTTGATATAGCCTTCCGGCTTATGATGTTTGAAACAAGCATAAACCACATTTTCCAAAAATTCCGGCGTCCCCGCAATCCCAGCATAGGCTGCAATCCCAGCGTCTGGAATATCTCTGAAAACAGAATAGACAGAATCAAAAGTCACAAGCTTGCCATCGTCATCCATAAATGCGCCCAGGGTTGAATTAATGACTTTATCTCGGCCAATTTCCGCAATGCGTTTATTGGCTTCAGAAGCCACCTGGAAAATCGGATCCGTTCCCTGAGCCCTTACAGATGTTTCAATCACCATTCTATTCACAATCTTGTCCTCCATTTATGTAGTTTCTATATTTTTTTATACCCTTCTGGTATATATTGTTTCCTTTTGCATCAATTGCCACGATAACTGGAAAATCTTTTACCTTTAATTTCCGGATGGCCTCTGTTCCCAGATCGTCGTAAGCGATAATTTCAACCGCTTGAATATGGTCGGCACATAAACTGCCTGTCCCGCCTACACAAGAAAAGTAAACAGCCTTTTTTTGTTTTATCGCGTCAATAACCGCCTCTGTCCGATTGCCCTTGCCAATCATCCCTTTTAATCCACGAGCCAAAAGCTGAGGGGTATAAGCATCCATTCGGTGACTGGTTGTGGGACCGGCCGGCCCGATGATTTCGCCTGGTGCCGCTGGACATGGTCCCATATAAAAAATAATCTGATCGCGTATATCAATGGGTAGTGACTTCCCACAATTCAAGTTTTCAATCATGCGCTTGTGCGCTGCGTCTCTTGCTGTATAAATAATACCGTCAATAAATACCTGTTCGCCGGCTGTTAATGAGGCAATATCTTCCGATGACAAGGGTGTTTGTAAGTGTTTCATCAAAGCACAACCTTTCCATGTCGATCGACATAGCAACAAAGATTAACAGCAACCGGCAGGCCGGCAATATGTGTCGGATAATCTAAAATGTGGACCCCCAACACTGTGTTAAGGCCGCCCATTCCCATGGGGCCGATTCCCGATGTATTGCCCTGCGTTAAAATTTCATTTTCTAATATGGCAAGATGCTTTTGGGGATGCTTTTGATTTAAAGGAATCGTCAATGCTTCTTTTGACAAAAGCGCTGCCTTTTCAAAAGTTCCGCCTAATCCCACACCGACAATAATCGGCGCACACGCATTGGGAGCCCCTTTATTAATGGTTTCCAACACGAATTTTTTCACACCTTCAATACCGTCTGATGGTTTCAGCATTTTGAGTGCACTGGTATTTTCACTGCCAAATCCCTTGGCCATCACTGTTATTTCCAGTGTTTCACCCTCAACAATCTGATAATGGATAATCGCCGGCGTATTATCATTGGTATTCACCCGCAATAATGGATCCGCCACCACCGATTTGCGAAGAAATCCCTCCGCATAGCCCTTGCGAACCCCCGCCTGAATGGCGTTTTCTAAACAGCCGCCTTCAATGTGAACATCCTGTCCGAGTTTGACAAAAACGATCGTCATCCCCGTATCCTGGCAGATGGGACGATGGCGTTCTTGCGCCAAATCGATATTTTGATGTATGAGTGCTAAAATGCCTTGTCCCGTTTCAGAAATTTCTGATGCTTCCGCTGCTTGGAGCGCTTCAAGAACATCCGGATTAAGTTTGGCATTGATATCAATGCATAATTTTGCAATCTCTTTCTCGATGACATCTGTTTGAATTATTTTCATGGTGCCTCTTAACAACGCATTTTTAAAAATCACTTTCAAAATAACAGCATTATTATAACATAATTTAAAAGGCTTTCATCGATTTATTTGAAGCTTTTTCACTTTTTTCAAGTTTTTCAAGTTTTTCATTTCGATCTTTAAATTAATCCGGTTATATCAAATTGAAAAACTGATTTTGTCTTAATGCCTCATATAAAACAATATTCACCGAATTGGCCAAATTTAATGAACGTGCGTGAGGATGATTTTTCATAGGGATACGAAAACGTTTATTCGGATATCGCGCATGAATCGCCTCCGGCAGCCCCGCTGTTTCTCTCCCAAACATGATGTAGTCATTATTTTTAAAAGCAATATCTGCATAATTTTGATTGCCATGCGTTGTTAACAAATACGGCTCTGGGTTATTATTTGCTTCCAAAAATGTTTCAAAATCGAGATAAACTGTTACATCAACCATATCCCAGTAATCCAGCCCCGCTCGCTTAACCGCCTTGTCGCCAATTGAAAATCCCAGCGGCTCGATCAAATGAAGCTTTGTCTCGGTCAATGCGCAAGTTCGGGCAATATTGCCGGTATTTTGCGGAATTTCCGGTTCGAATAATACAATATTGAACATGTGTTTAAATCCTTTCTCTTTTCACTTGTTTATATTATAAAAGAATTATGTGCAATAAAAAAGATGGATTTGTAAAATTTACAATTCCATCTTATCATTAATTTTAAATTATAGGGTGAGCCTTGGCAATACGATTGAAAAGGTACTGCCTTCATTCAATTTAGAATCAATTTTGATATGGCCGCCATGTTGATTAACAACCATATCAGCAATATTTAATCCCAAACCGAAGCCTCCAGATTCGCGATTACGCGCATCATCCACGCGGAAAAATCGGCTGAAAATTTTCTTTTTATTTTCTTCCGAAAGCCCTACCCCCGTATCGCTAATGGCGATCATGACATTTCGAACACCTTCACGCAGTTTGATGGTTACCTTTCCTTCTCCAGGCGTATATTTAATGGCATTGTCCACCAAAATGCGAATGGCACGTTTCAGTTGTTCTTCGTCACCTTTAAATTCAACATTTTGCTGAATATCGCCTTGCAGATCAATTTGATTTTCTGCGGCAAAATCATACATCAAATCTACGACTTCTGCGCACAAAGCACTTAAATCAAATGGTTTTTTTTCCATAACGATTCGTTTGTTATCTGCCTGTGCGATCGTCAAAAGGCTGGATACCAGTTTCGACATGGTTTCACTTTCGCTGGCGATATTATCAAGCCAGTGCAGATTTTCGGACAATACCTCGTCTTCCTTTAGGCGTAAAACCTCAACATTGGTTTGAATGACCGTTAATGGCGTTCGCAGCTCATGAGAAGCATCCGCAATAAATTTTTTTTGGTTTTCAAAACTCTCCTTGACCGGCTGGAGCGATTTTCCCGCTAAGAAATAACTGATCGGAATCAAGACCAAAATGCCGCCGCATCCGATAAAAAGCAACAAAATTAAAATGGTTCGTGTGGCACTCAACTCCGAAGTAATCTGCTGATAGACCTGTAAGGTTTTAACTTTTCCTCTTTCCCTAAAGCGAATCGAATATACCCGGTAAGAAACATCATCGGTATAAAAGGTTTTAAAAGCATCGTTGAATTTTGTATTCTTCACATAAGAATAACCCTGCATGATCAAGGAGCTATTCATAATTTTCATGCGATCAATGCTGTCATGATTGTCCCACACGATATATTCATAACCGATTTGATTATGAAAATCCTGAGTTTTGCCATCGTTAGGATAGACTTCCCCACTGCGAATATTATTAGCAACTTCCCGCAAATAATGTTCGCTGTTATTGGTAATGTTCCATCGCAGCATAAAAACCAAAAGCAAAATAAATATCAACAAAAAAACAATAAGGATCAGAACGTTAAAAAGCGTGATTTGCTTTTTAATCTCCTTGAACATTATCTTTTACCCATTGTGTATCCAACACCACGGATAGTATCAATTTTAACATTGGTATCAGCCAATTTTTTTCTCAGATTATGGACATAAATTTCGATATTATTTTCATTAACCTCTTTATCGAATCCCCACACACGATCTAATATCTGTTCACGCGTAAAAACCTGATTGGGACGTTTGATCAACATTTCCAGAATCTTTGCTTCTTTAACAGAGAGTTTGTATTCTTCACTTTCCGTTTGAAGGGTATTCTTTTTAGTGTTAAAGCTGATGTTTTCGAAGTCAATACATTCGCCTTTGATTTCGTTGTCCGGACGGCGACTCAATGCCCGGATGCGGGCAAACAATTCTTTCGCGGAGAAAGGTTTGACCAGGTAATCATCAGCGCCGAGATCAAGCCCCTTGACCTTATCGTCGACGGTACCTTTCGCCGTTAACATTAACACCGGTGTCGTGATGTCTCTGTCGCGAATTTCCTTGAGAATTTCCAGACCGCTTTTGAGCGGCAACATGATATCCAAAACGATAACGTCGTAAATCGGATTTAATGCGAAAAGTAATCCTTCTTCACCGTCATTGGCAACATCGCAATCAATATTTTGAATTTTACACAATTCTTGCAGGGCATCTGTAATTTTTTTTTCATCTTCAATAAACAAAATTCGCATAAATTGTTTCCAGCCTCTCGTTTATTTTTGCAACAGTATATCCATTTTTTCTTAATTCTGCTTGAACAGAAAAGCCCTAACTTTCGGGCTTTTCCGATCCGAAATGATTTTTTCCTCCAGATCACACGTTTATTCTTTTACTTTTCTCCATCCTATTTTATCCGTAAAATGGGATCTTATTTTATTGACAAAAAATCTTTCAAGCTGTAAATTAAAGATAAATTCAGCTTATTTAAGCTATCATTATTTTATCTATATTAATTTCAGGGGAGGAATTTCATGTCCATTTTTAATGAATTTAAATCACGGCTTCAATCTGAGAAAAAAACCATTGTCTTCACGGAGGGGGAAGATCTCCGAATTCAAGCAGCTGCGGAACGGCTCACGCAAGACGGCACTTTGCAAGTGCTTTTGGTGGGATCTGTTGACACCATTCAATCATCAGCCCAAATCAACGGTTTTGATATCAGCCGGTGCCAAATGATCGATCCGCTTCATTATGCGGATATCGAAGCAATGGTCAAGACCATGATAGATCTACGCAAGGGAAAAATGACAGAAGAACAAGTCCGCGAATCACTGACGCACAGCAATTATTTTGGCACCATGCTTGTCAAAATGGGTAAAGCTGACTGTTTGCTTGGTGGCGCAACTTACTCCACTGCGGATACGGTCCGCCCGGCGCTGCAGCTCATTAAAACCAAACCTGGCGCACATTTGGTCAGTTCTACTTTTATCCTGATGCGCAACCAAGAAAAAGAAAAGCTTGCGTTTGCCGACTGTGCCATCAACATTGATTATCAGGATCGCCTGGATAAAGACGGCAATGTCACTTTATCTGCCGCCAAGCAACTGGCTGAAGTCGCTGTGGAATCTGCAAAAACCGCCCAGATTTTCGGTATCGATCCAAAAGTGGCTATTCTGTCTTTTTCCACCAAAGGATCCGGTAAGGGCGGCACCGTTCAGCTTTCACACGACGCCACGATTGAAGCACAAAAATTAGCTCCAGAACTGGCTGTTGACGGTGAATTGCAATTTGATGCTGCTGTCTCTCCTGCTGTTGCCCAAACAAAATGCCCGAATTCAGAAGTTGCCGGACAAGCCAATACGTTTATTTTCCCAACTATCGAAGCCGGTAATCTCGGTTATAAAATTGCATCTCGTCTCGGCGGCTTCGAGGCTCTTGGTCCTATTCTTCAGGGACTCAATGCTCCTATCAACGATCTTTCCCGCGGTTGCAATGCCGACGAAGTTTATAAAATGTCGCTTATTACTGCGGCACTCAGCTAATCGCGCAAAAATAAAAGAGCTCCATTTCAAATTTGTTTTGAATGGAGCTCTTTTTTACTGGATTTGTTTATTTACATCGAAATAATCCCAAACACATTGAGTAGTGAACTCACCAAAATAATCGCCAAAAAAAGAATACAAAAATATTTGATAAATAAATTGTAAATACGCTGACGTTTAAAGATTGATGTAATCTTAACTTCTGCCGCAATTTGATCAAGTGTCACAGAATTCAGAATTAAGATACAAGTTGCAATGGCTGCGATCGGCATCATCACTGAATTGGACAGAAAATCAAAGAAATCCAAAAAGTCCATACCAATGATGGTTATATGGCTGAGAACATTGAAACCAAGCGACGACAAAGATCCTAAAGCCACCATGATAAACGTCACTAAGATCGTAGCACG
This sequence comes from Pseudoramibacter faecis, assembly GCF_036289405.1. Lineage (NCBI taxonomy): Bacteria > Bacillati > Bacillota > Clostridia > Eubacteriales > Eubacteriaceae > Pseudoramibacter > Pseudoramibacter faecis. The sequence continues at coordinate 27,876 of NZ_JAYFFI010000009.1, forward strand.
AAATCTTCCCCAGCCAAGTTCATCTTCAAAAGTTGACACCGCAGATTCAGCCAATGCAATTGAACTGGTAAGTGCTGCCAAAAGCACCAGCAGGAAGAAGGCAATGCCAGCTGGCGTTCCCAAACCCATGCTACCAAAAACCTTCGGCAATGTGATAAACATTAAAGACGGTCCCGCTTTTAAAACTTTAGGATCTCCGCCTGAGAAAGCAAAAACTGCCGGAATAATCATCAACCCAGCCAAAATAGCAATCGCCGTATCGAAAAATTCAACTTGGGTCGTTGATTTTTCAATATCCATATCATGACTCATATAGGAGCCAAACGTGTATAAGATCCCCATCGCAATTGAAAGCGAATAGAACATCTGCCCCATGGCAGATACGACCGTCATCCATGAGAAGTTTTTAAAATTGGGAATTAAAAAATATTTAACCCCAGCCATCGCACCGGGACGCGTTATTGAATAGATTGCTACCAAAATACCTAAAACGACCAATATGGGCATACCAATTTTAGAAATACGTTCAATTCCTTTTTGAACTCCGGCTACGATAACCAGCACTGTTAATAACGTAAAGATTAAAAAATAAATTTCAACCGGCAAACCGTGACCAATAAATTGCGCAAAATAATTATCGGATGCCATGGCCTGGGTATGCCCTTGAAAATAACCGACTAAATATTTGACAACCCATCCTCCAATAACCGAATAATACGGTACAATCAGCATCGGAACGATCGCATTGATCCAACCGCCAAAGCGATGGGCTCCGGAGCGGCCAAAATGTTTAAAAGCGCCGACCGGGCTTTTCCCGGTCATTCGGCCTAAAGTCGTTTCAGACATAATCATGGTGTAACCAAAGGTATATACCAAAATTAGATAGGCTAACAAAAAGATCCCACCGCCGTATTTTGCTGCAAGATATGGGAATCTCCAGATATTTCCCAATCCAACGGCCGAACCGGCTGCAGCCATCACAAAACCGATTCGGCTAGAAAAGCTGCCGCGCTTATTTGCTTGATTACTTGTTTTTTCCAAACGATAATGCCTCCATTTAATTGTAAATTTTGTCGCGAAATCATTGCGCTGTCTCACAACGGCACAAGTTCTGATTATTATACACTTAAAATTTACTGAAAGCAATAATGATGTAAAAAGCAATACGTACCTTTATTGATGCGTCACATGCCACAGCGTTCGTACGGCCTCTTCATAACGAGGATATCGCCGCATGAAAACGCGAATGCGATCCAATGTTTCTGTCACTAATTGATCCATCCGGTGAAATGTGTGACCAAACGCAAAATCTATCTTTGCAGCGTTCAAAGAGTCGAAGGCTTTTTTCTCCGGCGCATCTCCTTTATCGGAAGCGCTGTCATTGAGTGCTCGCGCATAAGCTTTTGAATCAAAGGTTGATACCATTTTCACCTGTTCATTCAATGCCAATTGAAAAATTGTTATGATTGTTTCGGCAATAGCGTTTTCATCATCATCGTTATCGACGCCTGTCTCAACAATTTGCCATTGCCGGTCAATCAGTTTTTGAAACGCCGTCACATCCGCATCTGTGTAAAGTGCCTTCATCATTCTGATTTGTTTTTTAGTTGCTTTCATAGTTTTTTCTCCTGCGATTATCGCTCCAAGACATCTGCCAACTGCCAGAGATGATAGCAAAAAGCCAACGGTCTCAGCAAAATCATATCCACGCCGCCATCGATCAATACTTCCCCGATTCGCTTTTCCTTCAAGGAAATATCCCATTTCCGGTGTTCCAATTCATCCAGTGTCAAAGGATACGGTGCGTACTCCAAAGCCTTGTCCCGATTTCGTTCCTTTAAAACTCGCGGTGAGGCGACAAGGTAAAACCCCAATCTGTACAACTGATTCAGCAAAGTTTCCCTTGAAACCGTATAAATGATAGCCAATGACGCAATACTCGGATATATGCGAACAGACTGGACTGACGTCAGATTTTTAATTTGCCGCTCTCGGTCACGCGGGCACGGTATTTTCGATTCTCTGATCAATGATCAGTGCGATCCGCATACATTTTCGGGTTTCGTGAATAATATTAGAATTCATAAAGCCTCCTTTAAAATGTTTTTACAATAAATTATAGCACATAAAAAAGCCCTCTTAATTCTAAAGAGGACTTTTTGTTTCTTCAATCTTGTTGAATTTGTCTTTAAACAATACCCTGAGCGGTCATCGCATCGACAACTTTCTCAAAGCCAGCGATATTGGCACCTGTTACAAAATCGCCTTTCTTGTCATAACGTTTCGCCGCATCAGCAACCTTGGCGTAAATCCCGACCATGATGTCTTTAAGCTTAGCATCCACTTCTTCGAAGGTCCAGCTCAAACGTTCGCTGTTCTGAGTCATTTCCAAAGCAGAAGTCGCCACCCCGCCGGCGTTAGAAGCCTTCCCGGGCATAAAGGCAACGCCATTGCTCTGCAGATACTGTGTCGCTTCAATGGATGTCGGCATGTTGGCTCCTTCAGCTACCAGCTTAACACCATTAGCGACCAAAGTTTTGGCATCGTCGATGAGCAATTCGTTCTGAGTTGCACAAGGCAACGCCAAATCGCACGTGATGGTCCAAATGCCTTTGCCTTCAGTATAAGTCGCGGAAGCTACCCGATCGGCATATTCTTTGATGCGGCCGCGGCGTACTTCTTTAATATCCTTGACAATATCGAGCTGGATTCCTTCCGGATCATAGACATAACCGCTGGAGTCGCTCAGCGCAACGACCTTGCCGCCCAGTTGCTGAACTTTTTCAGTCGCATAAATAGCCACGTTGCCGGAGCCAGAAATCACAACCGTTTTATTCTTCAAATCGTCATTCTGATGCTTGAGCATCTCTTCAACGATATATACCAGTCCATAACCGGTCGCTTCCGTTCTGACTAAGGAGCCACCCCAGGTCAAGCCTTTACCGGTTAAAACGCCTTCATATAAGCCTTTGATGCGTTTATACTGGCCGTATAGGAAACCAATTTCGCGCCCGCCGACACCGATGTCACCAGCCGGAACATCCTGATCCGCACCGATATATTTGCATAACTCAGTCATAAAACTCTGGCAAAATCGCATCACTTCAGCATCGGATTTACCCTTAGGATCGAAATCAGAACCGCCTTTGCCGCCGCCGATTGGCAGGCCGGTTAACGAGTTCTTAAAGACCTGTTCAAAGCCGAGGAATTTTAAAATGCCACGTGTAACGGTCGGGTGGAAACGCAGGCCGCCTTTGTAAGGTCCGATCGCTGAATTGAACTGAACGCGATAGCCTTTATTGACCTGAACCTGACCATGGTCATCAACCCACGGTACACGGAAGGAGACGATTCTTTCCGGTTCCGTTAATCTTTCCAGTAAAGCCGCTTTACGGTATTCTTCTTCATGTTGTTCGATGACAATAGATAAAGAATCCAAAACTTCTTTTACCGCCTGATGAAATTCAGGCTCTGCCGGATTTTTTTCGACGACGCGATTATAAATCTCTTCTACATATGACATTTAAAACTCCTCCTGAAAGCTTCTATACCCATTGTCCCGATGAACAATGTATACAAATTTAACGTGATCCTATTATAGCGATAAGCATTGGGACAATCAACATTTATTTCGCATTTTAATGTTCTTTATGACATACAAAATGATCAGAGTTCATCCATTGCCTGATTGACCAATGCATCGGCCCGATTGTTGCCGGCATCATCCGCATGGCCTTTTACCTTTGTAAAGATCACCTCATGCTGTGACACCAATCGGTCCAATTCCTGCCACAACTCTGCATTTTTTAGCGCCCCGGCTTTACCCCGAGTCCATCCCTTTGCTTTCCAGCCACTTATCCAATTTTGATTAAAGGCATTCACCACATAGGCCGAATCAGAGTGAATCGTGACGCGGCATGGCTCTTTGAGCATTTTCAATGCGGTAATAACTGCCAGAAGCTCCATTTTATTGTTAGTTGTATTTCTATAGCCCTTTTTAAATTCTTTTTGATAATCACCATAAATCAAAACACCGCCAATGCCGCCGATATTTTCGCGGTCCTGACCATTTCCACGACAGCCGCCGTCTGTGTAAATTTCAACATTTTTCATCAATTCTACCTATGCTATAAAAAAGGCTGCCGATACTCAGCAGCCTTCGTTTTAAAAGCCTATTATTTTGCGACGATATTATAGATCTTTCCTGGAATGAATATTTCTTTGATGATGTATTTGCCTTCCAGAAATTTTTGAATATTTTCGTTGTCCAATGCAAGCTGATGGGCCTGATCCTGATCGCCGTCGACAGAAAGCGTAATCTTGCCGCGAACCTTGCCATTAACCTGCACGGCCATTTCGATCACGGCATCAACCGTTTTGGTTTCGTCATATTCCGGCCAATCGGTTTGATGCAGTTCGCTAGCAAAATCAGCCATTTCCCAAAGCTCTTCCGTGATATGGGGGGCAACCGGATAAAGCAGTTTCAAGAAGTCTCGATATTCTGCCTTAGTGGTCTGCCCTACCTGATTAAAATGATTGAGCAAGCTCATCAAAGCAGCAATTGCCGTGTTGAACTTCATCGCTTCATAATCTTCACTGACCTTTTTAATGGTTTTGTGCATATCATTTTCCAGTTCCTTAGAAAATGTGTCTCCTTCTACCACCATGTCCTGCAATTTCCAAACCCGGTCCAAGAAGCGGCGGCAACCTTTAATCCCGTTATCCGACCAAGGTGCCGGTTTTTCATAATCGCCAATAAACATAATGTAAGTCCGAAGCGTGTCAGCGCCATATTCAGCAATGATGTCATTAGGGTTAACCACATTGCCCTTGGATTTGCTCATTTTTTCGCCATCCGATCCCAAGATAAGTCCCTGAGCGGTTCGCTTGGCATAGGGCTCTTTGGTGGGAACGACACCAATATCATATAAAAATTGATGCCAGAATCGCGAGTAGAGTAAATGACGAGTAACGTGCTCCATTCCGCCATTATACCAATCGACGGGTAGCCAATATTTGAGTTTGTCCATATCGGCCAAACATTCATCATTGTGATTATCTATATATCTCAAAAAATACCAGCTGGAACCGGCCCATTGCGGCATGGTGTCGGTTTCCCGTCTGGCGGGACGCCCGCATTTCGGACAGGTGGTATTGACCCAATCTTCAATTTCTGCCAGCGGCGATTCTCCGGTATCCGTTGGTTCGTAATGGGAGACTTTTGGCAATTCCACCGGTAAATCAGATTCCGGTACTGGGACCGTCCCGCAATGCTCACAATAAACGATCGGGATCGGTTCACCCCAATAACGCTGGCGGTTGAATGCCCAGTCCTTCATTTTATAGTTGACAGTCTTCTTGCCAAGGCCTTTTTCTTCTAAATAGGCGATTATGTCCGGAATCGCCTCTTTAACCTGCTTGCCGCTTAAAAATCCCGAATTGACCATTTCACCAGAACTAACATCGGTGAATGCTTCTCGTTCAACGTTTCCGCCTTTGATGACTTCCACGATAGGCAGATTAAATTTCTTGGCAAAATCCCAGTCGCGGGCATCGTGTGCCGGCACCGCCATGATTGCACCGGTTCCATATCCCATCATGACATAATCCGCAATAAAAATCGGGATGGCATCGCCAGTAACCGGATTGATGGCCTGAATACCTTCAATTTTAACACCGGTTTTATCTTTAGCCAGCTGAACCCGTTCGAATTCTGTCTTGCGCTGCGCGCTTTCTTTATAAGCATTCACTGCATCCATATTCTGGATTTCATCGGCAAGCTCTTCAATAAGCGGATGTTCCGGCGCAATGACCATAAAGGTTACACCGTACAGTGTATCGGCTCTGGTGGTAAAAACCTTCAATATCTGGTCGTGACCAGCAATGGCAAAGTTAATTTCTGCACCGACGGATTTGCCAATCCAATTTTCCTGTTCCGTTTGAATCCGGGGAAGATAATCCACTTCATCCAGACCCTGAAGCAGTTTTTCAGCATATTCGCGGATCTTTAAGAACCAGACATCTTTTTCCATCTGGACCACCGGCGAACCGCAGCGATCGCATTTGCCGTCCCGGAAGTCCTCATTTGACAATACCACTTTGCAGCCGGTGCAGAAATTAACATAGGTGTGGTCTTTGTAGGCCAACCCGTGTTTATACATCTGTAAAAAGATCCACTGCGTCCACTTGAAATAAGCCGGATCCGTTGTGTCAACCGTATGATCCCAGTCAAACGAATAACCGATGGCTTTCAGCTGTTGGGTAAAGGCCTCAATGTTGTGATCTGTCACTTCTCGGGGGTGTTTCCCGGTTTTAATCGCGTAATTTTCTGTCGGGAGGCCAAAAGCATCAAAACCAATGGGAAATAAAACGTTGTAACCCTGCATGCGACGTTTTCTGGCAATCACTTCCAAAGATGTGTATGCTCGAACATGGCCGACGTGAAGGCCGACACCGCTCGGATATGGAAATTCAACCAATCCATAAAACTTCGGCCCTATCATATTATTATCCGTCGCAAAAGCGTTCGTTTTCTCCCAGTGCTCCTGCCATTTTTTTTCAATCTTTTCGTGATGATATTTTATCATTGGTGCCTCCCCATTAAAATCTTATGAACCACTTCATTATAGCGATGGGTTTATGGCGTGTCAAATGCTTTATCCGACTTTGCTACGCCTGCAGGCGCTCCGTCATGTCTCAATCAGAACCCCCTCGTGTCAGAATCTCCCTGAGGTATTGCCCGGTATGAGATTCCGGAATGCGTGTCACTTCTTCGGGCGTGCCCTGCGCCACAATCGTGCCGCCACCATCACCGCCTTCCGGACCGAGATCAATGATATGATCTGCCACCTTAATCACATCAAGATGGTGTTCAATCACGACGACGGTATTCCCTAAATCAACCAGCTGATGCATAATCGTTACGAGTTTAGCCACATCGTCAATATGCAGTCCTGTCGTCGGTTCATCCAGAATATAAAGGGTTTTACCCGTATTCTGCCGGGATAATTCGGTTGCCAATTTAATGCGTTGTGCCTCCCCGCCGGATAATTGCGTCGAAGGCTGTCCCAATTTGATATAGCCCAAGCCCACATCGTGAAGCGTCTGCAATTTGCGCTTCAGCCGAGGCAGATTGGTAAAAAACTCCAAGGCTTCGTCCACGGTCATGTTCAAGACTTCCGCAATGTTTTTATCTCGATATTTCACTTCAAGGGTTTCCCGGTTATAGCGCGCGCCGCCGCAGACCTCGCAGGGTACGTAAACGTCCGGCAGGAAATGCATTTCGATTTTTAAAATGCCGTCGCCGTGACAGGTTTCGCATCGGCCGCCTTTAACATTAAAACTAAAACGCCCCTTTTTATAGCCGCGCGCCTTCGCTTCGTTGGTGCTCGCAAAAAGATCGCGGATCAAATCAAAAAGACCGGTATACGTTGCCGGATTGGAACGCGGTGTTCGGCCGATCGGCGATTGGTCAATGGCGATAACCTTGTCGATATTTTCCGTTCCGGTGATTGTTTTGTGCTGGCCCGGCCGCTTATAGCTGCGATACAGTTTGCGTGAAACGCCGTTATACAAAATATCGTTGACCAAGGTCGACTTACCGGACCCAGAAACCCCGGTGACCAAGACAAGTTTTCCCAACGGGAATGCCACGTCAATCTTCTTTAGGTTATGTTCGGCCGCCCCTTTGATCGTGATAAATTGCCCGGTCCCTTCCCGCCGCTTCTTCGGAACCGGAATGAATTTTTCACCGGAAAGATAGCGCCCTGTCAGAGACCTGGGATTCTTTCGGATGGCTTCAGCCGTTCCTTCTGCCACGACTTCCCCGCCGTGAATCCCGGCCTTCGGCCCGATATCGACGATCCAATCTGCTTCAAGCATCGTCTCTTCGTCGTGTTCGACCACAATGAGCGTGTTCCCCAAATCCGTTAAATGCCGAAGGGATCGCAGCAATTTGCGGTTATCCCGTTGATGAAGACCAATGCTGGGTTCATCCAAAACATAAAGCACGCCGGTAAGACCAGTGCCGATCTGCGTTGCCAGACGGATGCGCTGGCTTTCCCCCCCGGATAAAGTGCCGGCAGATCGCGCCAACGTTAAATATTCCAAGCCGACATCCTGTAAAAACTTCAGACGATTTTTGATTTCGACAATAATTTGGCCGGCAATCATCATTTCATGTTCAGACAAATCCGGTACTTCAAAAAAATCCAGCTCGTCTCGAATCGGCATCTTCGTCAGTTCAATGATATTTTTATCGCATACCGTTACCGCGAGACTATTGGGATTTAAACGATCGCCATGACAAACCGGGCATGGAATATCGGCCATGTAACGCTCGATGAAGCCCCGCATGGTGTCAGATCTGGTTTCCCGAAAGCGCCGTTCCATATTGTTGACCAAACCCTCGAAAGTCGTAGTGTAGGTCCCTGTGAATTTTCCGTCGTATTCCACCGTCACTTCGCCATCACTGCCATACAATAGTTCATTCATAAAAGCATCGGACATCACTTCAATCGGTGTGTGTATATCAAAGCCATGTTTGCGCAATAAACTTTTGATCATGACCAGCAGATGCTTGTTCTCGTTTTTTAAGCCGAAAAATTTAATGGCGCCTTCATCGATAGATAAACTTTTGTCCGGGATTAAAAGGTCCGGATCAATCTCCTTGTGAAAGCCCAAGCCGTTGCAGGCCGGACACATCCCATAGGGATTATTGAAGGAGAACGATCTCGGCTCGGGCACTTCCATGGAAATACCGCAATCCGGACAGGATAATTTTTCACTATACAGTCGGCTTTCGCCATCGATCACTTGACAACGCACCAGGCCGTCGGCCATCTTCAAAGCGGTTTCGACCGAATCGGTCAAACGCTTCTCAAGTGATGAACGCCGCTTCAAACGGTCCACCACCACATCAATGCTATGCTTGACGTTCTTTTTAAGCTTGATTTCATCTGAAAGATCGCGGATCTCGCCGTCTACCATCACGCGCACATAGCCTTCCTTTTTCAGATGATTGAGAATCTTTTTATGCTGCCCTTTTTCACTGCGGACAACCGGGGCCAGAATCATAAATTTGGTCCCTTCCGACAGCTGCATCATACTGTCCACAATCTGGTCGATGCTCTGGGAAGAAATAGGCTTGCCGCAACGCGGGCAGTGCGGGATACCCACCCGCGCATAAAGCAAGCGAAAATAATCGTAAATCTCCGTTACCGTTCCCACCGTCGAACGCGGATTGCGGTTGGTTGTCTTCTGATCGATTGAAACTGCCGGAGATAAGCCCTCGATTTTATCGACGTTCGGCTTTTGGGAATTGCCCAAAAACATCCGCGCATACGACGACAGAGATTCCACATAGCGACGCTGCCCTTCGGCATAGATCGTGTCAAAGGCCAGCGTCGATTTGCCCGAACCGGAAACGCCGGTAAACACGACCAGCTTTTCCCGAGGGATATCCACATTGATATTTTTTAAATTGTGCTCTTTCGCACCTCTCACAGATAAATATTTCATGATGATTCCTAATTTTTGTTATTTGATTGCCGCTTCCAAGCGTTGAATCTCGTCTCGGAGCGCGGCTGCTTTTTCGAATTCCAGATGCGCAGCGGCCTCCTGCATTTGTTTTTTCAGTTCATTAACATCCGTTTCGCTAGGCTCTGACGGAACCTTTACATCATAGGTTTCCGCCTTTTCGGCTACTTTTGTCACTTCAATCACGTCGTGAATATCCTTGACCACGGTTTTTGGTGTGATGTGATGTTCTTCATTATAGGCCTTCTGAATTCCGCGTCGGCGATTGGTTTCGGTAATGGCGCAGTCCATCGACTTTGTGATGTGATCCGCGTACATGATCACCCGGCCATCTGCGTTTCGCGCCGCGCGGCCAATGGTTTGGACGAGCGAGGTTTCACTTCTCAAATACCCTTCTTTATCGGCATCCAAAATGGCCACCAGTCCCACTTCCGGCAAATCGAGTCCTTCGCGCAGCAAATTGATCCCAACCAAAACATCAAATTTTCCCAAACGCAGATCCCGAAGAATTTCCATGCGTTCGATGGTGTCGATATCCGAATGCAGATAGCGCACCCGCACCCCATTGTCTTTCAGATAATCCGTCAGATCCTCCGCCATCTTTTTGGTCAACGTTGTGATGAGCACACGTTCCCGATGACTGGTGGTCTCACGAATTTCGCCCAGAAGATCGTCGATTTGCCCTTTAATGGGCCTCACGAAGATTTCCGGATCCAAGAGCCCCGTCGGGCGAATCAACTGTTCCACAATCCGTTCGCTATTCTCTTTCTCATAAGGACCGGGCGTTGCCGTTGTAAACACCATTTGATGGATTTTGCCTTCAAACTCTTGGAACGTCAACGGCCGGTTATCGTAGGCAGAAGGCAACCGAAACCCGTAATCCACCAAATTTTTTTTGCGTGCGCGGTCGCCGGCACTCATTCCGCCGATCTGTGGAATGGAGACATGGGATTCATCGGCAATCATCAGAAAGTCATCAGGAAAATAATCGATCAAGGTGTACGGCGGACTGCCCGCCGGAATTCCGTTAATGTGCCGCGTATAGTTCTCAATCCCGGTGCAGTATCCCATTTCCTGAAGCATCTCCAGGTCATAATTGGTTCGTTGCAGGATGCGTTGGGCTTCTACCAATCGATTGTGCTCATTAAACCAGGCATAGCGTTCACCCAATTCTTCCCGGATGCCTTTAATGGCTGATTCGAGCCGCTCTGGCGTCGTCGTATAATGTGAAGCCGGAAAAATGGAAATATGACTCAATTCTCCGGTGATTTCTCCCGTGACCATATTGATCTCTGTGATTCGGTCAATTTCATCATCAAAGAATTCAATACGAACGGCTTTATCCGTCGATGCTGCCGGGAAAATTTCCAATACATCACCGCGAACACGAAAATTATTGCGCTCAAAACCAATGTCATTTCTTGTATACTGAATTTCAACAAGTTTGCGGATAATGTCGTCCCGATCTTTTTCCATTCCCGGGCGCAGCGATAAAACAAGGTGCTCGTAATCTATCGGGCTTCCCAGACCATAAATACAGGAAACCGACGCAATGATGATCACATCTCGACGCTCAAAAAGCGCTGCTGTTGCCGAATGCCGCAATTTATCGATCTCATCATTGATTGAAGAATCCTTTTCGATATAAATATCGCGCCCGGGCACATAAGCCTCGGGCTGATAATAATCGTAGTAGGACACGAAATATTCAACAGCGTTATTCGGGAAAAAGCTTCGAAATTCATTGGCAAGCTGTGCCGCCAATGTTTTATTATGTGCAATAATAAGTGTCGGTTTCTGAACGGCCTCAATGACCTTTGCCATTGTATAGGTCTTGCCGGATCCTGTAACCCCTAAAAGAGTCTGATATTTCAGACCTTTTTTAATGCCTTCAGCAATTTTCTCGATCGCCTGCCCTTGATCTCCTTTTGGCTCATAATCTGAGACGACTTCAAAGGGCTGATTTTCTCTTTCCATTTCTATTTTCACCTTTTAGTGTGTAACTACTTCCAACGCTTTCTGAAGTTGCAAGTCTTGTCTCTCTGGTACAATGACGACATTCTGGTAAGTTTTTGATTGCTTTACCACATAGTCAGGTGTCAATCCTTTTTTGTGGATATTACGACCCTTGGGCGTGAAATACTGAGAAATTGTCAATTTATAACCACTGCCATCCATCAGCGGTACCACTTCCTGCACAATGCCCTTGCCAAACGTTTTGCTTCCAATCAAAGAAGCTTTTTTGGTATCTTGCAATGCGCCGGCTAAAATCTCCGAAGCGCTGGCGGAATAACCATTCACCAAAAGCGCCACCGGCTGATCAAAATGTTCCTGACTCGTTGCTCGGTAATCCTCACGATGCCCATTTTTATCCACTGTATAAACCACTTCGCCTTTGCCCACAATATTGTCGGCCACCTTTACCGCCGAATTAACAATGCCGCCGCCGTTCCAGCGCAAATCAATCACCAGACCGTCGATTTGCTGAGCCCGAAGTGCCTTTAGCTGTGTATTAAACTCACGGCTGGTTTTATCGGTAAATTCGGTAATTGCAATATAGCCGATTTTTCGATTGTTTCGGGATATCACCCTTGAACTAACCGTCGGAGCGGTAATGGCACGACGGACCAGCGTCAAGTCTTTCTTTTCTCCGTTACGTTCGATGCCAACCATTACCTTAGTTCCCGATTTTCCCTTGATTCCCGAAACGACCGCTACAGTTCCCTTGCCCGCCATTGAACGGCCATTCACTGAAAGAATTTTATCACCGATTTTTAAGTCTGCATTAGCTGCCGGCGAATTTTTAAAAACCGTTACAATAATGGCATTTCGAGCACTATCTTCCGTTACCGCAATGCCGATCCCAACATAAGTCCCGGAGATGGATTGATTCATCTCTTTCATCTGAGGTTCAGAATAGTACTCCGAATACCGATCGCCGACCGCTTTGAACATGGCTCTGTAAGCCGATGTGCTGATTTTATTTAATGTGATGTTCTGATAATACCGATCTTGAATAGCGCTTTCCAACGTAGCAAATTTTTGTGCATCGTGCGCTGTCCTTCGGCTTGATGCCGAAATTACATAGCGTTTTGGCAAATGCCATACGCCCAATGCCGTTAATACAAAAGTCATCGCGTTGGTTACCAATATCAAACTTATCACCCAAAGCCATTTTCGGGGATGCCTTTTTTCCTGCATATTCGACTCCTTCAAAACTAATTGTCATATTGTATCATACTCAAGAATGAGTTCAATCGAATTTATTTGACAAACAATTCTGACCCAAAATAAAAAATCCAGATCTTTAAGATCTGGACTAAAATATTATGGATGGACATAATTAAGCGGATTAACAAAGATTCCGTTTTTCATCACACCGAAATGCAGGTGCGGGCCAGTCGAATGTCCGGTTGAACCGACATAACCAATCACGTCGCCCTGATTTACCCGCTGCCCTTTGGACACGACAATTCTGCTTTGATGGCCATATAACGTTGTTACCCCATTGCCGTGATTAATCATCACACAATTGCCATAACCGCCATTTGTGCCGGCAAAGATCACCGTACCGGAGGCCGAGGCGTAGATAGGAGCCCCCTGGCCGGCGCCAATGTCAATTCCCTGATGATTAATGCTGCCGACACCGCCCGGAGATGAACGTTTACCAAATCCGGAAGTGATATGCTTAACCGAAACGGGCCATCTAAATCCTGACGAAGCACTTGATGCTTTTTCAGTTGACGTCTGCCCTGCTGCGCTTTCAGCCTTTGCAATGGCAGCCATTTCATTATCGGCCGATTGAATAACCTGATTTTGCTTCCGAACCTCTGCTTGATACTGCGCGACCAACGTTTTGTTTTTTTCAAGTAATGTTTTTTGTTCCGTTCGCGCTCTTTCCAAATCCTGTTTTGCTTGGACCTGCTTCCGCGATGTTGCTTCTAAATTGGTTTGAATGGATTGCAGATTTTTCTTCTTCGTTTCTACATCAACCTGTATGGATTTTAGGGAATCAAGTTTCTGCTGATCTGCTGCCGCGATTGATTTGATCAATTTTATGCGCCCCACCAACTCCGCAAAATTTTTGGACGAAAACATCATCGTCGTGTAACTTTCTTTGCCATACATATACATTACACGCAAACGCTCGTTCAAATTTGATTGTTGCTTTTGCTGCTGAACTTTCAGTTGATCAATCTCAAATTGTTTCGATGCGATTTGCCGTTGATAATTGGCTTTTAATGCATTGGTTTTTTCAATCTCTTGATTAGCTGTTTTTATTTTATTGTCAAGCGACGTTAAAGCTTGTGTCAATCCCTGAATTGTTGTTTGTGTGGTATTGATATGTTCTTCTGCCTGTGCTTTTTGCTTTAACGCCTGGTTCTTTTTTGCTGTCAGATCTGCTTGGTTACCAGCCAGAACCGGGGTGGTCACAAAAGCAGTACAAATCAATGTTAAGACTACCGCCAAACTTTTTTGTTTGATTTTTCTCTTCATCCTATTCAAACCCCAATCCATGCCACTAAACATCGAGGAATTTACTGATGGCAACGCGACTTCCAAATGTCCCGATTACAATACCATAAATCAAAAAGAACACAACGATCTGACTAACGACTAACGCTGGAGAGGCCAAATTCGCGGAGATCGGCATCAGTGCGTTCCCACTCAGATAGCCAAGCACATAAAAATAACCAGTCCGAATGGCCAATGTCGCCGCTAACGCGGCGATAATGCCGAGAATCGCTCCTTCCAATAAGAAAGGTGCCCGTATATATCCGTCTGTCGCTCCGACATATTTCATAATACCGATTTCCTTTCGGCGAGCAAAGACCGTCAACTTAATCGTGTTGTAAATCAGGAAATAAGAAATAACGGAAAGCACAATGACAACCACCAAGCAAAGCATATTGACAAAATGACTGAAGTTTGTTAGCGCCTTGATATAATCTCGGCCGTATTTGATATATTCAATCCCGACGGATCCATTATTATACTTCGAAATATCATTTTTAATTTTTTGAAGATTATCTGCATTTTTAGCACGAATGATGATAGAATCCGGCATCGGGTTGTTTTTGCGGTTAAAACCGCTCATTAAATCAGACGAGTTTTGAAGTGATGCCGAAAATTTCTTTAAAGCCTGGCTTTTCGACTCATAAGTTACTTTTTGCACCAAATCATTTCGTTTCATCCGGTTCATCAAAGCATCTTTTTGCTGCTCAGTATGATTCTGTGTCAAAAAAACCTGAATTTGTAATTCATCCTCAACATTGGAAGTGACCTGATGAATATTCATGGTTAACACCAAAAAGATGCCGAGGATAATCAAAGCGGCCGTTATTGCCAATATGGACGCAAGACTCATCAACGAATTGCGCCGCAGACTCTGCGCTGCATCTCTGATCGTTGAACGTCTCAAATTAAACATTCTGGATACCACCTTTAACGCTATCGCCCGTTAGGAATCCGCCCTCAAGGGTTAAAACCCGTTTATTAAGCGTTTTGACAATGTTCATATCGTGGGTAACCACAACGACCGTTGTCCCATGCCGATTAATTTCCAGCAAAATGCGCATAATATCTTTCGATGTTTCCGGATCGAGATTCCCTGTCGGTTCATCACAAATCAAAATACTTGGATTATTGATGATCGCTCTGGCGATAACCACCCGCTGCTGCTCACCGCCCGATAACTCGTGAGGATAATGATACATGCGATCTGACAGCCCCACCATACTCAGCGCCAATGGAACCTTTTTACGTATTTTCTTTTCCGGCCGGCCAATGATTTCCATAGCATAGGCCACATTTTCATACACATTCTTGTTTTCTAAAAGCCGAAAATCCTGAAAAACAACCCCTAATTTTCTTCGCAAATACGGAATTTCCTTTTTTGTTAACTGCGAAATATCATGGCCTTTGATTTTAACAACACCACTGGTCGCATCAATTTCTCTTAACAGCAATTTGATGAAAGTCGATTTTCCAGCACCACTTCGTCCTACTAAAAAGACAAATTCGCCATTATCAATAAATAAATTAACATCCTTTAAAGCGTCTTTTTCATTCTTTTCATATGTTTTGGTCACATCAACAAATTCTATCATTACTATCTATACCACGCTTTCTTAATCTATTTTTCGTACATCTTGAACATACCGTTAACGCAAACGCAAAATTCCATCTGAATTAAACGCATTTATTATACCGCATGAGCTGTAAATATACAAATCCAATCAAGATTTATTCAAGATTTTAGATCAAAAAAATTACGTGCCGAAGAGTTTTGCCTTGCGACACGCAATTTTAAATATTAAAAATACCTGCTTCATTTCTTAAAGCAATCCACTAAATCAAGCCTTTCCCAAGGCAGATCTAAATCGTTTCTGCCGAAGTGACCATAAGCGGCTGTCTGTTTATAAATGGGTCTTCTCAAATCCAGGTTTTTGATGATTGCATCTGGCCTAAGATCGACATTTTCTTCAATCAAAGCAACAATTTGATCATCCGAAATGGTGCCTGTCCCAAAGGTATCAACATAAATTGAAACAGGCTTCGCCACGCCGATCGCATATGCCAGCTGGACTTCTGCACGCTTTGCCAAACCGGCGGCAACAATATTCTTAGCAACCCATCGCGCTGCATATGCTGCCGAACGGTCGACTTTTGTCGGATCCTTCCCGGAAAATGCACCGCCGCCGTGCCGACCGACGCCACCGTAAGTATCAACAATGATTTTTCTCCCGGTCAAACCGGCATCCCCCTGCGGCCCCCCGACCACAAAACGACCGGTCGGATTAACAAAGATCTTAGTATTCTCATCCATCATATCGGCATCGACGACCGCTTTAATCACGTGCTCAATGATGTCTCGGCGAATGGTTTCGGCATCGGCTTTGGCGCTGTGCTGAGTGGAAATAACCACGGTATCCACACGAGCTGGTTTATCATCCTGATATTCAACGGTCACTTGGGATTTCCCATCAGGACGCAAATATGCCAGTGTACCGTTTTTCCGGACTTCTGTTAATTTTTTCGTCAGTTTGTGTGCCAAAGAAATCGGCATCGGCATATATTCTTCTGTTTCGTCACAAGCATAGCCGAACATCATTCCCTGATCCCCGGCGCCGGTATTAAGATCACCGCCTTCTTTGGATTCCAAAGATCGATCAACCCCCATAGCGATATCCGGTGATTGTTCATCAATTGACGTTAACACCGCACAGGTATCACAGTCAAATCCGTATTTAGCGCGATCATAGCCAATTTCCCGAATCGTTTCGCGGACCACCTTAGGAATATCCACATAACAACCCGTCGTAATTTCACCTGTGACCAAAACCAATCCTGTTGCAACAGACGTTTCACAGGCCACACGCCCCATCGGATCCTCTGACAAAATGGCATCCAGCACTGCATCCGAAACTTGGTCACAGATTTTATCCGGATGACCTTCGGTGACCGATTCTGAAGTAAATAATCTCTTCATGCTTTCTCCTTTCAACGATTAAAATCATAATTAAATGTCGCCTATAAAAAAATCCCACGGCAAAGCTTGGGATTTTATGAATCCCATCACTCAGATTTCTGAAGGTATTGGCACCATGCAAAAGCTGGTTGCCGGGTTTCATCGGGCCTTTCCCTCCACCACTCTGGATAGGTCAATATTCAATTATGGTGAACATAGTAACGTTCTGAAAACTGTTTGTCAAGTAGCATCACAATTTTTCATGCGCTTCAAGCCATGGCGGCCTCAATCGCGTCCGCCTCTTTGATGATTTGTTGTGACAAAACAACTGGCCCGTCGTCCGCGATCAGAATGTCATCTTCAATTCGAATCCCCACGGCTCGATCAGCCATATAAAGACCGGGCTCACAGGTTATCACCATGCCCGGTTCTAATTTCAATGCGCGGCTTTCACATAAATCGTGTGTGTCCAACCCCAACGAATGACCGATGCCATGATAATAATAATCATCAATCGTCGCATTCTTAGCAAATAATCCCGTTTCGCTACCATATTGCCAAAGCAATTCCCGAGACACCTGCTGCACGTCCTTCATTTCTGCCCCGGCCTGATAATAGGTGATGATTTCTTTTTGTGCTTGGAGAACCGCATTATATAATTTTTTTTGATCTTTCATATAGCGGCCGCCCACCGGAAACGTACGACTGATATCGGCGCAGTAGCCGCGATAGCGAGCGCCAAGATCAAATAAAACCATGGTGTGATCTTTTAGAATATTTCGATTGGTCATATAATGCAAGATCGGACCATTTTCTCCCGATGCGGCGATGGTTTCAAACGAAACCTCCTCAGATCCGTGATCATAAACCATATATTCGAAAAGACCTTCCATCTGATATTCATATTGACCAGGCTGCATCTGTTTCAAAATCGCATGAATCCCTTTGTCGGTAATATCAATCGCGCGACGCAGCATCGCCACTTCATAATCGTCTTTAATCAGACGGAGTTCTGACAACATCGGCATCAAACCCTTGAAGGAGTAACCTTCAATATCCAAGACTTGATGCGCCGGCAGGGTGTCGTCCATATAAAGTGTCTTTTCTTTGACTTCAGCCAGAAACCATTTATCAAAGTTTTCAAGATAATCAACTGCGTCAATATCTGAAATTTGTTTAGCCTCTGCCGCAGTAAGATAACGGCCAAACCATTTTTCTTTGTCTGGATCCGGCTTTCTGATAAAAAGATGACTGTGAATCGTTCCACCGTCTTTTGCCATTACGAAAATTCCCTCTGGCTCGGTTAATCCCGTAAAATAAAAATAATTATTGTTTACGCAAAAAGGATAATTTTCATCTAATGATTTGGTCACTTCCCTGCCGGCATAGATAATGGCTGCGGCTTCCCCCGGCAGCATTCCTGCCAATTTTTTCCGACGTTGTCTATAATAATCTTCCGCTCTCAAGCATGTCTTTTCTTCCTCGATCGTCATAATATTTTCACACTTTCTTATATCGAGTCAATTAGTAACTTTAATTTTAATTGCTATAACACATATTTTTCAATCAGTTTTGCAGCACCATCCTCGTCGTTACTCCATGGACCAACCGCGTCCGCCTCAGATTTTAAAATGGACGCGGCATTGCCTACCGCCATCCCAAGCCCCACGCCGCGAATCATGGGCAAATCATTTTCACTGTCACCGATCGCGGCCACTTCATCCATCGACAAGCCATAATGCCGGCATAAAAAATTCAGGGCTTGAAATTTATTCATTTCATTCGATGCGATTTCCATAATGGTGCGGCCACCGTGATAAACACTCATCCCTGAAACATGAATTTGCCGGACCTTCGCCATCTCCATCCTATTTTTACAATAAAAAATAAAACGCAACGGATTTTCAATCTCGGATAAATCGTCAACCGGATAAACATAGCGGCGTCGGACTGTTGTTTGTGCAGCATAAAGATGCTTCATTTCCGGATATTGGCGTTCATAATAAACATTCAATCCGTCCGCAATATAAGCTTTAAGCCGATACCTGCGAATTTGCGCCAACACCGCTTTTACCTGAGCCTTCGTCATCTTGCCCAAACGCCACAATAATTTTTCTTCGGTAAAAATGGTTCCGCCGCCATCACCGATCTGCGGCGAATGTTCTATCCCGAGATGCAGATTTTTTACAAAAATCAATTGCGATTCTAAAAAACGACCGCTGGCGGTCACCACGCGAATGTCGCGATTCATACACTCTTGAAGCACTTCCCGAGTTCTTTCCGTAAAACGTTTATCCGTTGTCAAGAGTGTATCGTCCAGATCCAACGCCATTAACCGAATCTTTTTCTGGGCCTTCATAATCTTCTATGGCGCACTAACAGCCATCAGACCAAAAGCACACAGCAATGTCACAATCACGCCGGCGATTGCCGATCCTAAAACAACAGAAAGCACCCCTCGCTTAAAATCCATTTCAATAAGTGAGGCCGCAAGGCAGCCCGTCCAAACACCGGTTCCCGGCAATGGAATGGCCACAAATATCATAAGTCCCCAAAATTTGTATTTGGTAATCTGCTGAGATTTATTAATTCCCCGCGTATGAATCCATTCTGCCATACGTCTTAACACACCCTTCTTTGTGCGCATCCAGGTGAGAATGGCCGGAATAAATTTTAAAATAAAAGGGGCCGGCAAAATGGAACCAAGCCATGCCAAAAGAAAAACATTAAGATAAGGCATGTGCAGCATTAGCGTGCCCCAGGGAATCGCCCCCCGCAATTCTACGATAGGCACAAAGGCAATAACAAAAACCTCCAGCCAATTAGGCAAAAAAGAAAAAAATTGGATGATTGTGTGTGCCACTAAAAATCTCCTTTCGTAATGAATTGTCATTTTTTTTGTGATAAAATAAATTTGTTTATTCATTGTACCGCAATTCATAAAAATTTCAATAAATACTGCTTAGAAAGGCTTGCGCATGAAATCAATGATGCAGAAAATTCTCAGTCCAATGCGAAGGGCCATCCAACAATTCGATATGATCTCGCCAGGCGATCGCATAGCCATTGGCATCTCCGGCGGCAAGGACAGTATGGCGCTGTTGGCTGCAATGGCTCGTTATCAAAAATTTTCACCTATTCCCTTTGAACTAGAAGCCATCACGCTGGATGCAGGACTGGAAGGGATGGATTTCTCTCCGATAGCTGATTATTGTCGACACATCAACGTGCCCTACACCATTAAAAAATCTGCCATCACCAAGGTTGTCTTTGATATCCGGCAAGAGAAAAATCCTTGTGCACTCTGTGCGCGCATGCGGCGCGGTGCCCTGCATAATCTTTCCAAGGAACTGGGCTGCAATAAAATTGCTCTCGGGCACCACTCGGATGACGTGGTCGAAACTTTTTTTCTCAGTCTGCTTTATGAGAGCCGCATCAACACCTTTATGCCGGTGGCTTATCTTGACCGCAAGCAGATTACGCTGATCCGTCCGCTGGTTTTCGTCAAGGAAAAGGATATTATCTTTGATAAAACCTGCCAGCGCCTGCCGCTGATAAAAAGCACCTGTCCTGCCGACGGTCACACCAAACGCCAAACTGTTAAGAATATGCTCGAACAGCTCAAAAAAGAAATTCCAGATCTAAATCCGAGGATTATAAGTGCGATTCAAAATAAAAATCAAATGCGACTATGGTTTTAAAACTCTAATTTCGGAGGGAATCGATGAATGAAAAAATTTTAGTGGTGGATGACGAAAAGGCCATCGTCGACCTTATCAAAATGGAACTGACCTTTGAAGGTTATCAGGTCATCACAGCTTTTGACGGCGAAGAGGCCCTCGCCAAATCCTTTGAATCCTATCCTGATCTGATTGTGCTTGATATTATGCTACCGAAAAAAAACGGCTATGATGTTTGTAAAGAGATCCAACAGAAATTGGATATTCCCATCATCTTGCTCACAGCAAAAACCGATATTGTTGACAAAGTATTAGGCCTAGAACTCGGTGCCGATGATTACTTAACCAAACCTTTTGACAATCGTGAATTATTGGCGCGAATCAAAGCGCATTTACGCCGAGCAAAAAAAATCACGACCGCCGATATGCAATCCGCCAAAATTATTAACGGTCCGCTTTACATCATCCCGGATGAGCGAATTGTTAAACTTGACGACCATGAAATTCACCTGACACCAAAGGAATTTGATCTGCTTCTGCTTTTGGCATCTCATTTGGAACAGGTTTTTCCCCGAGATGAATTGCTCAAAGAAATTTGGGGATACGATTATTATGGTGACACACGAACAGTTGACATGCATATTCAGCGCATCCGCCGCAAGATTGATATCCATCCAAACAAATTAATTCAAACGGTTTTTGGTATCGGCTATAAAATGAGGAAAGTATAATGCGTCAGTCTTACCGCAACCGCATGGTCCTCTACAACTTTTTTGCTTATCTTTCCATCTTCTCCATTATCCTGATTATGTTGATTCAAGGAACCCTTTTTATTGGACTTTCCCGTCGCATTGCCCGCGCTGAACAGATGCATCGAGATACCATTCTTTTTATTCGCCAGGAAAAGGGCTACGGCCACCTCGATGCTCAAGACCTTCACGCTGCGTATCAAAAAAATGCATCCGCCTGGGCCAGGTCGTTATTCCAGCTGGAAAATACCAATACCAACATCTTTCTTTGGAACCGAAACCAAGAACTGTTGGGCACTTCTTCCCAGCACAATCAAGATTTTAATAACAGCATTCAACCAATATCCGCTAAGTTAAAAACCATTCATCAAAGTTCCTTTTATTATCACAGCCACGGTGATAAGCCTTATCTTTTATACATCTCGCCGTTAAAGGTGAACGGCCATGTCCTCGGTTATCTGGGAATTTATTTCTCACTTAATGCGCTCAATGCGATGCTCATGCACATTATTCGATTATATTTATTGGCTGCAAGTTTGAGTCTTTCTATCCTGCTGGCTATCATTTTTCGCCTTTCGAAATATCTTATGGTCCCTATCACCGATCTTACCCAAATCGCTCACAAAATGACCAAAGGTGAATATAACGTCCAAATCAGTTATGGCCGAAAAGATGAAATTGGCCAATTAGCACAGGTTTTCAATCAGATGGCAGCCAACACAGCCCACGTAATCCGACAATTGGATATGGAACGCCAACGTTTAGCGTCCGTATTGGCCGCCTTTGATGACGGCGTTTTAGCCCTCGATCGCGATGGCACCATCATCACGTCCAACGCTTATATCAAAAAATACTTTAATGTCACCAATCCTAAAACCATTTATGACTTCCAATTTCAATCGTTTTTGCGCGATATTTTTGATCAACTGCGCAATGGTAAAAATCATATCTCAGAAGAAATTGACTGCGACGACCGATCACTTTTGATCATCGGCAGCCCTATCGGCGGCGTCGGTGTCGAGGAAAACTATTTGCTGATCATCCGAAACGCGACCGCAACCAAGCAATTTCACGAAGATCAGCGAAAATTCATCAGTTCTGTTTCTCACGAACTGCGCACGCCGTTAACCACCATCATCGGCTACACCGATATGTTAACGCGGCGGCATATTGTCGACGGCCAAATTCTCGAAAATTCTTTGAATACCATCAATCATGAAGGCAATCGATTGTTGCGTCTTGTGGATGATTTGCTCAATGCCAACCGGCTCGATCTTAGAGAATTTGACGTGCGTCGGACCAATCTTGACCTCCACAATTTACTCTCGGACGTCATTGATCAGATGCACATTAAAGCCGGGCCCCGCGGGATTGCCATCA
Organism: Pseudoramibacter faecis; assembly: GCF_036289405.1. Classification (NCBI taxonomy): domain Bacteria; kingdom Bacillati; phylum Bacillota; class Clostridia; order Eubacteriales; family Eubacteriaceae; genus Pseudoramibacter; species Pseudoramibacter faecis. Next base: position 50,693 of record NZ_JAYFFI010000009.1, read on the forward strand.
CCTATAAATCAGATGATCACTTGCCGGAGATCCTTGGCGATTATGACCGTTTGGCCCAATTATTTATCAATATCCTGCACAATGCCATTAAGTATTCCAATGACGGCGATATTATTGACGTGGTTTCTACCGTTGATTCCAATTATTTGGTAACTTCCATTCGCGACTACGGTATCGGCATGTCCGATAATGAACTTCAAAAAATTTTTGATGCTTTTTACCGCGTCGACGAAGATCGTTCCCGCAGCAGCGGCGAGGGTGGCGCCGGTCTCGGCCTTTATTTGGTAAAGCAGATCGCCGAAAAACATCATGGGCGTATTCAAATTGAGAGCAAATTGGGAGAAGGCACCAACGTGATGGTCTTGCTGCCTTACATCGGCGCTTATGAACAGGAGGAGAATCCTCATGCACCACAATAATACAACACTTCAATTCAGACACATCAAGTTCATCTTGTGGGCGGGGCTTATCTTTGCTGTCTTTTTTCTCTGTTCAGGATGCCGCGCAATTTTTATCCCGGTTGATCAAATTCGCGCCCTCTCAAGCCGTAAAGCCTATCAGTCTGTGCCAGCAAATATTCGCGTCGCCAATTTTTCACAAATCGGTTACGGCCATATCCAAGCCATCAATCCCAAGCAATCTGTTTTGCTGGTTACCAATGCCTCTACCGTTCCGCCTGTTGCCTACACGGTAAATCTGCTCAATCCGCAAAATGGTTCCAATCAAAATTTTATCACCTCAGATAAACAAGCGACGGCAACGGTTTTTCAAGGCGATGGTAAAGGCGTGTATTACCTCAACGCACAAAACACCGCTTCAAACGGCTCCCACCGTTATCAATTAGTGTGGTCTTCGCTCAACCGTGCCTTGACCAAAGCGCTCTCTCTTCCCGGCGAATCCGTGCAGCCGGCATTGTGTGCGACCGACGAAACGCATTTACTTTATGCTGACCAGTCCGGGCATCTGATCGTCATTGATTCGCATCAAAATCGTCGGGTATTCAACCTGCCCCTGCCATTAATTATTTCAAAAATATATTGCATTCCCCAAACGCATCAGCTGTTTTTTTTAGGACAGAAAAAGAATGACGATATTCCAACCTTTTATACTACCGTCTTAAAAAATTATCCGCGTGCAAAACGGCAGCCGCTAAAATTGCAGATCATTGACCACAAGGTTACCGATTTTGATTGGATGAACCAAGACCATCGCCTTGTTTATCTGCGAACAATGGATTGTCAAAGGCAGATCAAAACGTATTCGCTCAAAACGTTACAAATCAAGAAAATAACGACCGGATATTTCTATCGGATAACGGCATTGAAGCGCGACGCAGTCATTGTGTCCCAAGGACATGGCTCCACGTTTTCTAATGCTGCAACTCTCCAATACATTGATCTTAATACAAAACAGCAAAAACAGCTCACCTCACCCCTTCGATTATCATCATCTGTTTTTAGTCACCAAAAAAAGAAAAGCAGTACACTTTTCTTTTCCGTTGAAATCCCGGATAAAAGCAATCGCGGAAATGAAGCCATCTATCGCATTGATCTAAAGTAAGCCAAAAAGCCTCAGTCACTAAATAACTGAGACTTTTTGCATTTTATCGGGCTTTAAAAATATCTGAAAATGAAATAAACAAGTCTTTATAGATCCCAACTTTAATTCGCTGCGGCGTGTCGTAAATTTTAGGAACGAATCCATGCTTTCCAAAATCGTAATCCAAGATCACTTTTTTCTCTGGATCGACAATCCAATATTCACGAACGCCAACTTCGGCATAAATTCCTGTTTTCATTAGATAAGTCATTTCTTCCTCATCCGGCGAAACCACCTCAATAATCCAGTCAGGAAAAGAACTCCCGTTAATCGTCACGGAAAGAGACGGCCGCAGTTGTGTTTTTTCCATGGCTTCGATTTTTAAAACACCGTTCATATCACCAATGGTATCCAAGGGGCGATGACTCAAACGGTATTGTCCCAAAATGGATTGGAAGAACTTGACAATGGCCTTCGCATTTGTATCAACTGTGTTTTTAGCATATTCTACACCATTGATTAATTCTCCCTGCACGGCTGGCATTTTTTCATCCGATTCCGCTTCGTCAGCTATTAACGGCTCATCCATCTGGCGACTCAAAATCTCTGTTGTTTCCGGCGATTGTTTTTTTTCTATTTTCATTCGCATAGATCTCCTTTTATCTTTTTCCGTTTTAAAGGGCATCTCCTTTGATCCTGCCAACTTCTGACTCCAATTCCTTTTTTAAAAGGATGAGCTGAATGAGATCCTCCTTTGCAGAAATAACTTGAAATTCTTGTTCATAGGCGTCAGCTAAAGTCCCTTGCTTTAGCTTGCGCAAATTGAGGATATTATCCAGTATATCATTAACCGTCCCGGATTTCATTTTAAAAAGTTTTTGCGCTGATAAAATTTCATCTCGGATTACTGCCATTTCATTATCCAAGCGGTTAACCGTTCCTGCCGTGTTGGTCAGGCGTTCCCGAATCACACGGGGCACGCGGCCTTTGTATTTATAATTCAGTGAATGCTCAATGACTGACCAAAAGTTCATTGCCAATGTCCGAATTTGAATTTCCACAAACACTTCCCGATACCCTAATGAACTGATCACCGGGTAACTGATGATCATGTGATAACTTTGATAACCGCTTTCTTTGGGATGACCTTGCCCACTTTGGAAAAGAGAATGATCTTCCCCTCGTAAATAATTTTTTATTTGAACGACTTTCAGATCTTTTCCGTCTCGATCAAAAAACATATTGGACACTTCATAAATATCCTCAATAAATTGGCAGATAATGCGAATACCCGCAATGTCTCGAATTTTATCTTCCACTTCGTCGACATCGTAGTCGTATTTATTGATCTTTTCAAGAATGCTCGAAATCGACTTTACCCGGCCGGTCACCGTCTCAATGGGTGAATTTTCTCCGAGTTGCATACTCTGTTGCCGTAAATGATTGATTTTCAGCAAGAGCTCATCAACCGCTTGTTGATAGGGAATCAGAAGCGTTTGCCAATTTTGTGTTTTCATTTTTGATCTCCCCGTCAATTCATACAATCTGACAATTTTTCCCGGTCTGCCTTCAGGAAGTCCCCTTGCTTTAAGCCAACCTCAACCATCTCATCCACCAACTGATCCCGAATCTTCCACCAACTCGTATTCCAATTTGTCAAGATCGAGTCCCGTTTTGGTGCCCGTCCAATAATTCGCTGCAGTGCAATTTTAGGATCTAAATAACCCAAAAATAATTTAGCTCGATGCAGATACGTTTCAAGGGATAACAGATGCACCTCTTTCAAGGCAATCATTTTTGCCAACTCGGTTCCCTTTTCGATATAAAGCGAATGGCACTTAACAAAATCATTTTTTACTACAGATAGGAGTTTTGCACCTTCAATGATGTCCAGATCGTCATCCCAGGGCAAATCCAAAATCATATGTGTACACAGCTGCAGCCCAGCTGATTTTATACGAAGCGCGGTATCAATATAGTCAACCAACCCATGCCCCCGATTCAATTCTTGAAGGGAATGCGCATTGACACTCTGAAGTCCTAGCTCAATAACAATATCGATATGATGTTGCTGTTTAAAATCCTTCAACCAATCAATTTGTTGATTCGTGACACAGTCCGGCCGCGTCGAAATAGCAATTCCCACCACATCATCTTCGAGACAGGCCGTGATATTTTTCTTGAATTGATCAAAGGGCAAATAGGTGTTCGAAAAATCTTGGAGAAAAGGAATAAATTTTCGAGCATGATACCGCTTGCCAATATAAGCTTTATTGATCTCAAGCTGTTCTGAAATATTGATTGATCCTCGCAGTGTTTCATTCCCGCCACCAAACGCACCACAAAAAATACAGCCTCCATACCCGATTTTACCATCACGATTGGGACACGTTCCCGCTGCATTAATTGGAATTTTATAAACTTTTTCTCCATAGTGTGTTTTAAGCCACTGGGAATAGGGGTAATAGGGAAACTCTGTCAATTGATCTGAAAAGCGGGTTGTCGCTATACTTTGATCTTTTAGATCCTTCTGTTTCATTTTAACAACGCTGATTTTTTAGAAAAACTGATAAACGCCGATTGTATACCATCATACAATCGGCGCCTTACCGACATATTATCTATTTGTAAGATTATAAAAACTTTTTAACACATTCCGGAATGTCTGTTTCTTCACAACTTAGGCTGAGTACGAATTTGATTTCCTGCTTTTTTTGAATCGTGTCTAAACGCTTTAACAAACCTTCTATATCCTGCGGACCATCGGCATCGAGAATTCTCAACACATTATCGATATAAATGGTGTCAATGTCATAATTGCCACCGATCACGCCACAAATGAAGCCATAAAGTTCAGCTTCCCCTTTAATTGCAAATTCATCGGAATTAACGAAACGAATCTGCGTATCAACTGTCACTCTGTATTTATCGCGATCGTTAATAAAAAGAACTTGACCTTTCGCGTTTTCGATTTCGCCATTGGCCATATCAATCATTCTCTTTGTCTTACCGCTTCCTTTTGCTCCGTAAACAAATTCAATCATTAGTAGACACCTGCTTTCTAAGTTGTTAATTCAATTATAACGGTGAAAACGATAATATACAATCCTTTTTTATCAATTTTAGTTATTTTTATATTCTCTGTATCTCACACTGTCATCATTCATTTAATAAATAAGTTAGTGTAAAAAGGCTATCCGTGATATTCACATTTTCAACCATCACGCCTTTAGGCACATCCAAATCTAATGGTACAAAGTTCATAATGGCCTTAATGCCGGCCCTGCAAATTCGATTAGCCGTCCCCTGACCGATTGTCCGCGGTACACAGAGAATCGCAATGCTGATATTATTTCCGGCAAGGAATTCTTCCAATTGGTCCATGTGGAGAATCGGGATCCCGTCACGGGATTTGCCGACTTTTTGGGGATCAATATCAAACATGGCTTTAATGCGAATCCCTTGATTCTTAAACCCTTCATAGTGTGAAATGGCCCGACCTAAATTCCCCGCGCCGATAATTACACAATTATACGGTCGGTCAATCCCTAAAATTTTTATAATGGCGTTCTTTAAATCTTCTACCTTATAGCCATAGCCTTGTTGGCCGTAAGCGCCAAACGAATTCAAATCCTGACGAATCTGAGATGCCGTTAGCCCCATCAAATCAGCAAGCTCTTTCGATGAAATCTTTTCAAAACCTCGCTCACTTAAATCATTTAAGTAACGATAATATTTAGGAAGCCTCTTTACCACGCTCATCGAGACTTTCTTTGCATAACTCTGCATTCTTATTCTCCTCTATATGTCATCTATGCATACTCGTTTTGAGGTGATTATATCAATTTGTGAAAAAAGAATCAATTCATTATTATGTCATAAAGATGCATCTTTTAGCAATCAAAGATGACAAATTGACGCGTTTTCTGTTATCATGAGAAACATCAAATATCAGAGGATTCAACATGTTACTATCAATTCAACATTTAAATTTTGGCTATGGCAGCCACACTATTTTTGAAGATTTATCTATCACTGTACAAGAAAAAGAAAAAATCGGTTTGATCGGCGGCAACGGCAGCGGCAAGACCACTTTCTTTAATTTACTCACCTGCTCTTTACTGCCAGACAACGGCACCATTCATCTCAAGCAAGGCATTACTATCGGTTATCTTCGACAGGATCCGCAATTTAAGGCCGGCCAGACGCTGCATACCTTTTTTCTATCACACTTTTCAACACTCTTGGAGATGGAACATCAAATGCAGGTCCTGCAGGACCGCATTGATCGCGCATCTATCAATGAACAGGCTACCTTAGCGCAAAAGCTCAGTAAAATTCAAGAAGCCTATGCTAAAAAGGGTGGCTATGAATATCCTAGTCGCATTCGCGGCGTGACAATCGGGCTTGGCTTTAAACTAACGGATTTAAAAAAATCCATTGATACTTTCAGCGGCGGTCAAAAAACACGCATCGCCCTCGGCGCTCTGCTTCTGTCCACACCCGATTTGCTGATGCTCGACGAACCGACCAATTATCTCGATTTGCAAACCGTCGCATGGCTCGAAAACTATCTTAAATCGTATCCGAATGCGTTTATCATCATCTCCCATGACCGTTATTTTTTAAATCATGTCTGCTCGCGCATCATCGAAATCACTAATCATCAATTTTTGTCTTTTGAAGGCAATTATTCAGACTTTCTCGTCAAAAAACGCAAATATGATCGGGCAAGGCAGACTGCTATTGCCCGCAACAACAAAGAAATGGCGCGTCAGCAAGGTATTATCGATCAATTGCGATCGCGTCATTCCGTTAAAAATATCAAGCGTGCCAAAAGCCGGGAAACAAAACTTGCTAAAATGACTTATTTTCAGGAAGTGCACGATCACGAAATCAAATTACGCTTTGAGCCGCCGGTACGTTCCGCTGATGATGTTCTCAAAGTTTCCCATTTGGTCAAAATTTTTGATCGGCAAACGGTCATTCAGGATCTGTCTTTCGAAGTCTTTCGCGGCGATAAAATCGGTATCATCGGACCTAACGGTGTCGGCAAATCCACCCTTCTTAAGCTCTTAATGCGCCAGTTCCCTGCCGACAGCGGACGGCTGCTCTTCGGGCAAAAGGTTCAGACCGGTTATTACAGTCAAGAAGCCGCAGACTCCGATGCTTACGGTGCCGCGACCCTCATCGATGCGCTTCGTTCCGTTGACACGCATCTATCTGATGGAGCAATTCGTCGGATTCTCGCGCGTTTTCTGTTTACCGGCGACAGTGTTTTTAAAGCAACTGCCGATTTATCCGGCGGCGAGATGGCACGCCTGCGCCTGGCGATGCTGATGATTTCCGATGCCAATTTTCTTTTATTGGACGAACCGACCAACCACATCGACATGGCCACCAAAGAAATCCTTGAAGATGCCCTTGCTGATTACGAAGGCACCCTTTTAGCCGTCTCTCACGACCGATACTTTCTCAATAGAATAGCCACTAAAATTTTGGCACTTTCTCCTGCGGGTGCCACCCTATTTGAAGGGAATTACGATGATTATTACCAGCATCTGTCTCAAATGTCGGCTGTCCAGCAAAAGGAATCTTTCAGCGCATCCAAAAAAACCAAAACAGCTGAGCGCAAGAATGCCAAGGCTGCAAGGGCGCTTGAACAAAACCGAAGACAAAAAAAGAATCTATTAAAAACGCTTGAAAAAAAGATTGAGGCCTGTGATGGCAAAATTGCCGACCTCGAATCATTGATGTGTCAGCCCGATTTTTATAATGATACCGAACAAGCATCCCAAATCACCCATGATTACGACGTTTTAAAAAAAGAATCCAATCAATTACTAAGCCAATGGGAGGATCTTGCCTTGGATTTAGAAAATGCATAAACTGATTTCGCGATTGTCGCCTGGAAGATTTCTTGATATCATCAAATAAAAAAGAAAGAGAAAAATTATGCTGAATTTAGATAATGACGAAAAAAAGTTTTGAACACTCTCTTTAAGGATGTACGTCACACGACCCGCAATGAAATGATCTATGTCCTGTATGCGGCCAAGCCGGAACCAATCACCCCGGATGCTGAATACATCAAATTGATCATCAATCCGCTGATTCAAAAAATTTATGATGCCGATCCAAAAGAGATGGCTGAAACTTTTGATGCGATCCCTTTCGATGTCGATTAACCATTTTATTCCAGTCAAAAACCGCTGTTGGGACTTCCAACAGCGGTTTTTGATTGCATTATTTCTCTTTTATAACAACCCAAAAAACTTCTCGCCACCATTGCGCTTAAAGCGAACGAATCTTTTTAATTGCCCTGTCTAAAAAAGCAACATCTTCAATCGCTTCAACGTCGCCGGCATCCATTAACCGTGCCACTTCAGAATCGATCGGCAATTCGCCTAAAATATCCAGCGCCTTTTCTTCTGCGATGGATGCCAAATCGCTGGCTCCAAAAACATTAATCTTTTCGCCGCAATGCGGGCATCTCAGATAGCTATAATTTTCTACTACTCCCAAAACAGAAACGCCCATCATCTTGGCCATATTCATCGCTTTCTCAACAATCATCGCAACCAGATCCTGCGGCGAGGTAACTATGATAATGCCGTCGACGGGCAGCGACTGAAAAATGGTCAGCGGCACATCCCCGGTTCCCGGAGGCATATCGATCAGCAGCACGTCTTCATTCGTCCATACGACATCTGTCCAAAATTGTTTGACCGCGCCGGCGATCACCGGCCCGCGCCAAATCACCGGATCCGTATCATTTTCAAGCAAAAGATTCATCGACATCAAATCAATTCCTGTTTTGGATGTTACCGGATAGAAATAATTCTCCGTTCCCTTTGCCTTTTCTGTGATGCCAAAGACCTTGGGAATAGAAGGCCCGGTGATATCTGCATCCATAATGCCCACTTTTAACCCGGCGCGCTGCAGGGCCACCGCCAATTGTGATGTAACTGTTGTTTTCCCAACGCCCCCCTTACCGCTGACAACGCCAATGATCTTTTTGACAGAGCTCAGTGGATTGGCTTCTGCTTTGAAATTCGGTTCCGGTCGTTTGGGTATTTTCTTTTCTGTTTCGCTCATTTTTACCTCTTCTATTTATCTTTTGCTATTACTATAACATAAAGCTGTCCCATTTTCACGATGGACTTAACTTCGGCGAATAACCGTGCTTAATTAAAAAGACTTTTTCTTGATGCGTCAGTCTTTTCTTAATGAGGGCCTCGCGGCTCATCGCTTTTTGCTTATCAGCATACGATTCTGAATACACCAATTGCACTGGTCGTCGCACGCGCGTGTATTTCGCCCCTCTGCCGGCATTATGGATTTTAATGCGTTTAGTTAAATCGTTCGTGTATCCGGTATAAAAAGAACCATCTGCACATTGAAGCATATAAACATAATATTTTCCCATATTCATCACAAGTTTAATTTCATGGCCGGATGCCTTTCCGTTGGCAAGGCCAACATAAAACAAGCAGTCGGTTAAGACTGCCTGTTTCCGTCATCTAAGCCATCATTTCTTTCACTTTCATCAGGCGCGTGGTCGTGCTGCGTTCATTTTCTTCCAAACGCATCACAATGTATTTAATGGATGCCTGCATTTCCGGAATCATCACGTGTTCCAACGCGTTCACCCGTCGCCGCGTTTTTTCGATTTCATCGGTTAACATATTGCAGGTTTTTTCGACCTCCGCCAGTTCGACCAGTAAGGGCATCAATTCCGCCACGTCCAAAACAGCTTGATCTAATTCACCGGATGAAAATGCAAAACTGTATGGTAAATCTGCCGTGTCCGTTTTGCCTTCATAGCGCAGCGTGGGCACGTCCACATTCATGATATTTTGTTTGCCCACTGCGACCGAGGCCTCCCTCGCTGGACAAAGCAATGCTTCCGTGACCGCATCAGCCCCCATTCTGGCCTCCGCAATGGAAAATCGTTTCATGGCATGGGCCAGCTTTTTATCAATTTCTTCCCGCAATTCTTTATTCTTTTTAATATAGGCCATAAAGCGCCGGACCATTTCGTCTCGTTTGTCTTTTAAAAGCTTATGACCTCTTGTCGCTGTGGCCAAACGCGTTTTTAAACGGGTTAATTCCATCCGCGTCGGATTAATTTGAGCGGCCATGATTATGCCTCCTCGTTATTTTCCTGGGAAGATGGTAAATATTTTTCGATATAAGTTTCCTTGACTCGTTTAAGTTCAGATTTCGGCAAAATAGAAAGCAATTCCCATCCGATACGCAGTGTCTCTTCGATGGAGCGATTGGTCTGAAAGCCCTGGTTGATGTAGCGTTCCTCGAAAGCTTCAGCAAACTGCGCATAAATTTTATCGATATCCGACAGCGCTGCATCTCCGAGGATCACGGCCAATTCCTTGGCATCCTTTCCGCGGGCATAAGCCGAGAAGAGCTGGTTCATGGTGTCCGCATGATCTTCGCGGGTTTTGCCATCACCAATGCCCTTGTCCTTCAGACGGCTCAGCGATGGCAGCACATCAATCGGCGGCCGAATCCCACGCATGTTTAAATCTCGGGATAGAATGATCTGCCCTTCCGTGATATATCCTGTCAAATCCGGAATCGGATGGGTGATGTCATCTTCCGGCATCGACAGAATCGGGATCTGGGTGATCGATCCTTTTTTCCCACGGATACGACCGGCACGTTCGTAAAGGGAAGCCAAATCTGTATAAAGGTATCCGGGGTAACCGCGGCGGCCCGGCACTTCTTTGCGCGCCGCCGAGACTTCACGCAACGATTCCGCATAATTTGTGATATCTGTCAAAATCACCAGCACGTGCATGCCCAATTCATAGGCAAGGTATTCCGCGCAAGTGATCGCCATCCGCGGTGTCGCAATCCGTTCAACCGCCGGATCGTTCGCGTAGTTCATAAAGAGCACAGCCCGCTCAATGGCACCCGTCTTTCGGAAATCCTTGATAAAATAATCGGCCTCTTCAAAGGTAATCCCAATGGCCGCAAACACAACGGCAAAGTCTTCACTGTTGTCCAACACCTTCGCCTGTCTGGCGATCTGCGCCGCCAGCTGCGCATGGGGCAGCCCGGAGCCGGAAAATACCGGCAGCTTCTGACCTCGAACCAAAGTGTTCAAACCGTCAATCGCTGAAATTCCCGTTTGAATAAATTCAGCCGGATAGTCTCTGGCTACCGGATTCATCGGCGCGCCGTTAATATCGAGTCGTTTTTCAGCAATAATATCCGGCCCGTCATCTTTCGGCCGGCCCATGCCATCGAAAACACGCCCCAGCATATCCCGGCTGACGCCTAATTCAATGCCGTGTCCCTGAAATGTCACTTTGGCATCAGAAATTTTTAGCCCCTGTGAGGTTTCAAACAACTGAACCAGCGCTGCATCTCCATCGATTTCCAAAACGCGGCCAATGCGTTTCTCACCGTTGGCCTGCTTAATTTCAACCAACTCATCGTACTTGACGTCCTCGACGCGATCAACCAACATCAACGGTCCGACGACTTCTCGAATGGTTTTATATTCCTTATTCATTTGATCCCCGTCCTTCCGTCAATGCCTCGAAGTCATTGCCGATTTCCGTTTTGATTGCATCGTAGCTCGCCGTTTTTTCATCTTCCGGCACATACTTCATCCGCGCAATGCGTTCACGCACGGGCATCTCGGCAATATCTTGAAATCTCACATCCGTTTTTAATGCCGACTGTCCCAGATGATACCAATGTAAAATCATTTTTAAAATCGCGTATTGCTTATCGAGCGACGAATAGGTATCCACATCATCAAACGCCGATTGATGCAAATAATCCTCACGGATTGACTGAGCACATTCCAATGTCAGACGATCGTCAAAGCTCAAAGCGTCCACTCCGACCAGACGAACAATTTCATCTAATTCGGATTCTTTTTGCAAAATATTCATGGTTTCCTGAACCATAGCTGACCAGTCCGATGCCACTTCTTTGTCAAAGTAAGTGTTCATCTGATCGCTGTAAAGCGAGTAACTCTGCAGCCAATCAATCGCTGGGAAGTGACGCTTGTGCGCCAAATCGGCACTCAATCCCCAGAAGACCTTCACAATGCGAAGGGTCGCTTGGGAAACCGGCTCGGAAATATCACCACCGGGCGGCGACACTGCGCCAATGGCCGAGATGGCCCCATAGCGTTCGTCACTTCCCAAACATTTAACGTAACCGGCTCTTTCATAAAACTCTGACAGGCGCGACGACAGATAGGCCGGATACCCCTCTTCACCAGGCATTTCTTCTAAACGGCCTGACATTTCGCGCAGGGCTTCTGCCCACCGAGAGGTTGAGTCGGCCATAATCGCCACTTTATATCCCATATCTCTGAAGTATTCCGCAATGGTAATGCCCGTGTAAATCGAAGCTTCCCGGGCTGCCACCGGCATATCCGACGTATTGGCAATCAGCACTGTCCGTTTCATCAAAGACAATCCTGTCCGCGGATCCTTCAGCTCCGGAAACTCCATCAGCACATCTGTCATTTCATTGCCGCGTTCTCCACAGCCAATATAAATAATGATGTCTGCATCCGCCCATTTGGCCAATTGATGCTGAATCACCGTTTTCCCCGATCCAAATGGTCCCGGGATAGCGGCCACCCCACCTTTTGCAATGGGGAATAACGTGTCGACAACCCGCTGCCCGGTTACCATCGGTTCATCCGGTGCCAATTTGTTTTGATACGGACGGCCTCTTCGGACCGGCCAAGTTCGCAACATCGCCACATCGCGAATACTGCCGTCCTCTTCTTTAATTTTAGCAACTGGTTCCGTAATCGTTGCCTCGCCATTCAAAACCCAGCTCACCGTGCCGGACAAATCTGTCGGCATCATAATTTTATGTAAAACGGCCGGGGTTTCCTGAACGGTTCCGATCACATCTCCCGGTTGCAGAATATCTCCGACATTCGCTGCCGGCTTGAATGTCCATTTTTTTTCTCGGTCCAATTTGGGGACGTCGATCCCCCTGGTGATTCGATCTCCCGCCTGTCGATAAATTGTTGTCAGCGGGCGCTGAATCCCGTCAAAGATCCCTTCAATTAAGCCCGGCGCCAGCTCAACAGACATGGCTTCCCCCATCATATAAACGGGCTCGCCCGGGCCCAGTCCCGCTGTCTCTTCATAAGCTTGAATCGATGCGCGGTCTCCGCGCAATTCGATAACCTCACCGATGATCCTTTTCTCGCTTACTCGGACAACATCATACATCTGCACGTCGGCCATCCCATCTGCGACGATCAGAGGGCCGGCGACTTTAACAATGCTGCCGGTTTTATTTTGATTCGGTTGACTCACCTTATCGTATCTCCTTCCTACAGAATATCGGCACCGATGGCTTTTTCCACATTCTGCTGAATGCCCTGCATGCCCAATCCTTCCGATCCCAATCGACTTGGAATGGGAATAATAGCCGGAAAGGGCGTCGTTTTATAGCTATCGATTGTTTCCTGTGCCAATAGTGCAGCTTGCTCTGTAATGTAAATGACTGCGTAATGTTCCTTTGCCAGATCCCGGATTGCTTTTTGTATCGTATCTTGATCTTGCGCATAGACGATTGTGAATCCCAATGCTTTAAAAATCATGATGGATTCCTGATCGCCTATAACAGCGATTTTGGCGCTATTTTTCTTTGCATCCAATTCTATCACCCCGCAATCCCGAGACTGACCAATGAGGAAAGCATCCCTGCACGTTTTTGTGCAAACAGCACCCTCAAGGCCTTCGCCTCGTTTTCTCGGCACAGCAGATAATAAACAATCGGACCGATACCAAAGGAATCATTCCGCGATTCTTTAATCACAGAAGACGTTAATTGATCCATCGCCTGTTCTAATTGCCCAATATCGGCATTCTGCGCATATTGATCAAACATCTTTCGCAATGCGTCCCGATGATTGCCTTTTGCCAGCACTTTCGACAATTGATCATCTGGCAGGCCAACGGCAGCCAGCAGATTTTCCCGATCCAAAGAACCTGATTCAATCATCATTTTCTGCACTTTTTTCGCATCCCACTTAAGGGCATTCCCCCGCACAATTGCGAGCATATTGCCGCAGTCAATTTTAAGGGAAAAATAGTCTCTGACCAACGCATAGTTTTTCTTCCGCGACGAAAGAATGTCATGAATATGCGCAAAGATGGCTCGGTCCACACCGGCGCTGATCATCATTGGATCCTCTTCATCTATTAGAACCGCTATCATCTCTTCAATGGGGCTTGGCAAATCACCGCCACCATTCGTTTCAAACGCTTTGAGCAACTGTTCAATGGGAATGGATCCTCCGGAATGAAGCAGATTTTTGGTATCCATCCTCTGATGCAAGCCCTTTAATAAAATCTTTAAATTGTAGGCATCTTCCGGCAGCAAAAATAATTTGATAATCTCAGGTTCCGGAGCGATCTCTTTTGCCACCTGGTAAGCATCCATTAATTCAGCATCTACCAAAGGTTCAATTTGCGTTTTCTCTTTTGCATTTGTACCATAGCCACTTTCGATTAAAATACGCAACGCATCTTTTTCATTTGCTTCAATCAGGCGATTCCACATTTTCTCGTCGAGCAAATGTGCCGACAGCCCTGTGATTCGTCCGACCGCAAAGGGATAACTATTTGAAGCCATGTCTACGCCTCATGTTGGTCGTCAAACAGAATTGCAGCTACCTGGTGTTCATATTTTTCTCTCACGGCATCGAGTAAAACATCGAAATCGCCATTGATATCCGAATCTTCACCGACCAACATCACGCCAGCCTCAAAATCCGCCGGCTGGTCATCCAGCGTCAATTGACCGGACAAACCATTGGCCTGCAATCCACGATTGAGCGAGTCCAAAAATCCATTTTTATATTTTTCACGATCCCGCATCGGAACACGCAATTTGCCATCACCCGTCACCACTGATTCAGCAACCATAGAAGCGATTAAAACAGACCACTTTTCATCATCTAAATGACGGAGCTGCTCTCTGGCTCCGTCAAAGGCTTCATCGATCACCTTTCGCTTGGCTGCCAACGTATTTTTTCGTGTTTCGAGATGACTCATCAATTCACTGCGATCATGAATCTCAGCAATCGCCACTTTATTTTTTTCAAGAAGTGTTTTGCGATCCTTCTCTATTTGACGTGCCATTTCTTCTTTAATTGCTTGTACACGGCGATCGCCTTCTGCCATAATAGATTCGGCCTCTGCTTCGGCTCCTTTCAATATTTTTTCGATAATGATATTTTCAGCCATAAGCGCTACCCTTTCAATATTAAGTGCTGTGTTTATTTAATACCAAATAAAAGCAAGATAGATGCCAAAAGTGCTAAAATAGCGTACGTTTCAACCAACGCCGTCATCGTAATCCCTTTAGCTGAAGAATCTGGATCCTTGCCTGTCATATGGATTGAGGCGGCCGCTGTCTTCCCCTGATAGATCCCAGAAACCAAGCCAACCACAGCAATCGGCAAAGCCGCGGCAAAATACGCCCAGCCTTGAAGGACTGTTAAATTTGCCGGATTTCCGGAAATCAGCCCCGTTTGGACCATAATTAAAACAGCCATCAAAAATCCATAGATTCCTTGTGTTCCCGGCAAAGCTTGTAGCACAAGAACTTTCCCAAATAGATCAGGCTGTTCAGAACAGACCCCTGCCGCAGCCTGTCCAGCGCATTGAACGCCCCACACTGATCCTATTCCTGCCAACAAAGCACTAATACCTGCACCAAAAGCCGCAATAATAATTCCTAAAGACATTTTTTGTTCCTCCCTTTACTTTTATGTTTTAATTTTTATTGCTTTTAATCACTTTACATTAACATATTTTGACTGTATTGACAGTGGCTTAAAAGGTATTCCACCGCCCTGATAAAATCGATTAAAAAATTCGATATACTGTAATCGGCTGTCGTGGACGTAGGCCGACAACAAGCTCATTGCCAGGTTAAACACGTGACCGATCAAATAAATGAAAATTGCAGCAATCCATCCAATCGGATTCACGGCAACCATATGTGCCAGGAGATTCATAACCATGCCAATGACTCCTGTCGCTAAACTCAATGCCAAAATCCGAGAATAAGATAAAATATCACTTAAATATGAGCTGATATCATAAAGCCCTAAAAGGCCGCCTGCAATTTTCCCAAAGATATTTGATCTGTCCCTTCCTGCTGTCAGTAAAATCACCATCGCTCCAAGGATGGCCATTATCTTTCCAATGGTCGCCAATGCCGGTACAAATAGCAATCCAAGCCCAATGATAAGAACTATCCAACTAACCTGATCAAAAATGGCATCCAACCAGTGTCCGGCCTTAACCTGTTCAGCAATTTTAATTCCCATACCGGAAAACATATGCAAAACGCCCACGATCATGGTGAAAATCAGCATTTTCATCGGCTGATTCAAAGGAGCAAATAAAAGCGGATGCCAGGTTTCTCCAAAATATGATCCAAATAAAACACCAAACAAAATTGTCGTCGCGGAAGAGTAAAACAAAACATTAATCAGTTTTGCAAAATCCCCCTTGGGTTTCATCAGTTTTTTGGCTGCAAAAAACAACACGGCCATACAAGCACCGTATCCAACGTCTCCCATCATCATGCCAAAAATCACCCAATACCATGGACCTGCAACTAGCGCCGGATCCAATTCTCCCGGTTGTGGCTTGGAAAACATATCGGTAATGGTTTCAAATTGTGCCCAAAAACGCGGATTGCGCGTGACTGTAGGAGGCATCTCGCCTTCTTCCGGTTCAACCAAGCTCAAATCAAAAACAGTTGTCACTTTTCCGATGGCTTGTTTCACCTTATCCACACGATCTTCGCAAACCCACCCATAAAGGCAGGTCGTAGCCTCGCTTTGAACATACACGACTTCCTCGCGTTGCAGTTGGGCTTCGTATTGCTCGCTTAAAAGGGCTAAATCTTTTTCGTCTTCTGCAAAAGACATGATTTGATTCTGGATTTCCTCTATTTGTTCTTGGCATTGGGCTATTGCCGTTTTATTTTCTGAAATCAAATCTTGGGGTGACCCTTTTTTCCGCGGAAAATTCACATCCACGAAGCCCAGTTCTCGGAATTGCTTTTCAAAATCATTTTGGTCCCCGACATATTGAATGGCAAGTGCCGCTTTCCCTTCTGACGCCGCGCCAAAGAACTGCAAGTCCACTTGACAGGCCCGTGCCATGGCAGATGCCTCTTCTTCTAATCCTATCGGCAGGTAACCTGCTAACACGCGAACATGGGATGTGTCCTTAACCGCCAGTAAATCAACATTCAAATCTTTCCAAGGCTGAAGCGTGTCAACTTGGCTTTCGAGATTTGATATGCGATTGTGCAGCTCCGAAATTCTGGCCGTTGCTGCTTCAAGCTTATCCTGAATTTTTTCGCCCCGTTCATTTCTTTGCGTAAAAGTTTCATAAGAAATCTGAGGCTGATCTTCAAAAAATGTTCTCTTTCCTGTGTGGCGCCTCAGAAATTTGAGCATGGCCGCCGCATCCTGAGCCTTAGATGCCGTTTGAGAATCCGTGGTTAATGTTTCGGTTTCATCCGGCGCAACAGCCATAAATTCTCCGGTGCGCTGCAATGCCATTAATATTTTCGGCAGATCCTCCTTTAAAACAATCAGTCGGGCCTTGCTCATCGGAATAATCATGAATCCTCAACCCTTTCAAGAATATATTTGACCGCATCGCTTAAATGTGTTCTGCCGGCTGCGATAATGCTTTCATCGTTTTCACCATCGGCTTTAATCCGCGATCGCAGGTAAGTTTCCGCCTTGTCTTCCGCTCTTTTGATTGCCAATGCACACTCTTCCCGAATCTGAGCCAACGTGCGCTCGTGCTCCGCGTCGGCTTCCTGGCGAGCCACTTTTATTTTTTCTCTGGCATTTGCCTTGGCTTGCTGGCGTATTTTCTCGGCTTTCGCTTCTGCATCGCGAATTTCATCCAGTATGGACATCCTTTTCACCACCTTCTATAAATAAAATAACAGTCCATGATTATATTACCATGAACTGCTGTAAAAGTTAATCATTTTTTCTGCTTTCCTCAACCGTTACGTTAATAAAGCTTTTTTTACAATATCGACCGCCTGATCAATTTCGTCCCGAGACACGATCAGCGGTGGCACAAAGCGCAATGTCGATGCTCCCGCGCTACAGATCAATAACCCATTTCGAATACATTCTTTAATAATCTCACTTGGATTACCCGTGATTTCGGCGCCTAACATGAGCCCCCTGCCGCGCACATCGACAACTTTTCCAGTTTCGGCTTTAAGCGCCATTAATTTGTCTTTCAGATAAGCTCCCTTATCTGTCACTTCCGACAAAAAATCAGCTTTTCCAACCTGATCAAGCACATAATTGGCAGCTGCTGTTGCCAACGGATTGGCACCAAAGGTTGACGCGTGGGTTCCTGGCCCAAACGCTTGTGCCACGCGATCGCATGCCAAGATACCTCCCATTGGTACCCCACCGGCAATCCCTTTGGCAAAAGAAACGACATCCGGTTTTAAACCGTATTGCTCATAGGCAAAGAAAGTTCCCGAGCGGCCAATACCACATTGAACTTCATCCACAATCATAACGATATTTTGTTCATCACAAAGCTGGCGAACCTTTTTTAGGTATTCTGGGGCCGCCGGATAGACACCGCCTTCTCCCTGAACGGGCTCTAACAGAATTGCGCAGGTCTTCGCTGAAACCTGCTGCGCCAGCGCTTCATAATTATTAAAGGGCACATGAGAAATTTCTGGCATCAACGGATTTAAATTTTTCTGATACTTTGGCTGCCCTGTCGCCGTGATGGCCGCATAGGTGCGGCCGTGAAACGAATGATCCATCGCAATGATCTCGACGGCTTCTTTAGATTTATGCAATTTAGCATAGATTCTTGCCAATTTCATTGCCGCCTCGTTGGCTTCCGCCCCGCTATTGCAAAAGAAAGCCTTATCCAGTCCGCTGAGTTTCGTCAATTTTTCTGCGACGGTGATCATCGGTTTATGCCAATACAAATTCGAAATGTGCATCATCTTACCGCATTGACTCGCAATGGCCTGGTTCAACCCCGAGTGATTATAGCCCAAACAATTGACGGCAATCCCGCCGACAAAATCCAGGTATTCTTTACCTTCCACATCGGTTAAGGTGCAGCCGTCTCCATGGTCAAACACGATGGGAAACCGCGTGTAAGTCGGCATAATCACCGCATTGCCCCGATCAATTAGTGCTCGTGTTTTCACTTTTTACTCCTTGTCATACTTTGGAAAATCATCTTTAATCATTGTACCGCACCCAGCCGCCGTAAATAATTCTAAAAGAATTGAGTGCTCGATGCGTCCATCCAAAATGTGCACGGATTTAACACCGCCTTCAATAGCATTCACTGCATTTTCTACTTTAGGAATCATCCCGCCGGAAATAACCCTTTGGCTAATTAAATCATACACTTCATGCGTGCCCAAACGCCCGATAATCGAATTGGGATCATCATGATCCATATAGACCCCTTCGGTATCTGTCAAATAGATGAGTTTTTCGGCTTTAAGTTTTTTAGCAATGGCATAAGCAACATGGTCCGCATTGATATTATACGTTTGTTTATTTCTGTCATAGCCGATTGGCGCGATTACCGGAACATAATCATTGCGAAGCATGTCCTGCAAAATAGCATCCTTTATCCGCGTAATCTCCCCAACATAACCAATATCTTTTCCATGGGACAACTTTTTCTTGACGCGCAGCATGCCGCCATCTTTTCCGGAAATCCCCACAGCATTGATGTCGCGATTTTGAAGTAATTGAACAATTTCTTTGTTGATTTTCCCACAAAGCACCATTTCTGCAACGCTCACCGTCTCTTTGCTGGTAACCCGAAGCCCGTCCATAAATTCAGATTGAATATCGAGCTGATCCAGCATTGACGAAATATCCTTCCCGCCGCCGTGCACCACAATGGGACGAATGCCCACCAATTTCATCAGTGCGATATCATCCATCACCGAATATTTAATATCTTGGTCGTCCATAAAAGAACCGCCGTATTTGATTACAACCGTCTTATCACTGAACTCCCGGATATAGGGCAGCGCCTCGATTAGGGTATTGGCCTTTTCAATGTACTGGCTCATATTTTCAATCATGTTTCGCCTTCTTTCTTATGAACGGTAGTCACCGTTAATGTGCACATATTCGTGGGAAAGATCACATCCCCATGCCTTGGCCCGATAAATACCCATGCCCATATCAATCAGCACATCAATGTCTTTTTCAGACAAAATTTCTGCTGCCGCGGTCTCATTAAAGGCGACAGGTGTTCCCCCTTCAAGCAATTTTAATGAGCCGCGGGCGCTGCTAAATATAAGATTGATCGTATTCGGATCGAATTGAACGCCGGAAGCGCCGATTGAAGACAGCACGCGTCCCCAGTTAGCATCTTCACCATAAAACGCTGTTTTAACCAGGTTTGATTTTATTACCGCTTTGGCTAATAATTTTGCTTCAAAAACCGATTCCGCGTTGATCACAGACACTTCAATAAACTTTGTCGCGCCTTCTCCATCACGGACGATTGATTTTGCAATGCGTTCATTAACAGCATACAGCGCATTAAAAAACGAACCATATGCCTCCGATTCGGGATTATCGATGCAGGGAGTATCGGCCATGCCATTGGCCATCACCAAAACCGTGTCGTTGGTGCTCATATCGCCGTCCACCGACATCATATTATAGGTATCTTCCGTGATGATGCTGAGCATCTGCTGCAGACATTGCCGATCGATATTGGCATCCGTTGTCACAAAAGAAAGCATGGTTGCCATATTGGGACAAATCATCCCGGATCCCTTGGCCATCGCCCCGATTTTAACCGTCCTGCCTTCAATGTCTAATTCAACCGCCGCCGTTTTAGAAACCAGATCCGTTGTTAAGATCGCACGGCTCGCTGTGTCTGCACCTTCAACCGACAATCCGTCGACTAACGCAGGAACGGCATCGGTGATTTTATTCACCGGCAGCAGAACGCCGATGACCCCCGTGGAAGACACGAACACCTGATCCGTTTCACAATTCAGAGCTGTTGCCACAATCTGTGCCTCATCACGGACATCCTGCAATCCCTTTTCTCCGGTGCAAGCATTGGCGTTGCCGCTGTTGACAATCACCGCTTTAATCGCGTTGCCTTCTGAGACAATGCGGTTGTCCCAAAGAACCGGCGCTGCTTTAACCGCATTTTTAGTTGTGACAATCGCTGGAATCGCCGGCTTTTTGGAAACAATTAATGCGGTATCTAATTGATCATTTTCTTTAAGCCCAGCCGCCACACCAAAAGCTTTGTAACCCTGCGGCGCTGTTATGCCGCCGTCAATCCATTTATATTTTTCACCCATCGCGTGTGTCTCCTTAATATTACACAGGATAATCCGAAATCAAATCTATCCCCGTCTTTTCTGGCAAATCAAACATCAGATTCATATTCTGCACCGCCTGGCCGGCCGCCCCTTTAATCAGATTATCAATGGCGCCCATCGCAATCACGCGATTCGTCCGCTGATCGACTTGAACACCGATATCGCAGAAATTGGTTCCTTTAACCCACTTGGTATCTGGAATTCGTCCCTCTATTAAACGGACAAAATACTCATCACGATAAAAATCACGATAGAGCTGACGAATATCTTCCTCCGACATAGCCCTGCCCGCTTCGTTTAAACGCGCGTAGCAAACTGCCAAGATGCCGCGATTCATCGGCACCAGATTCGGTGTAAACAACAGCTGGACCGACTGGTGGCACAAGGCCCCTAATTCCTGTTCGATTTCAGGCGTATGTCGGTGGGATGCCACCTTGTATGGTTTAATCGATTCTGTACATTCGCAAAACATATAGGGCAGCTGATCCGTTCGGCCGGCGCCGGTGACACCGGATTTCGCATCGATAATGATAGAGTCCGCATCAATAATTCCGGCTTGAACCAAAGGCGCCAGCGTTAAAATGCTGCACGTGGTATAGCATCCGGGATTGCCGATCAGCTGCGCTTGTTTGATTGCCTCGCGATGCAGTTCCACTAATCCGTAAACCGCCTCGTTCATTACAGCTTGTCCATGGTGCTCCACCTGATACCACTGCTCATAAATATTCAGATCCTTCAATCTGAAATCCGCGCCGAGATCAATCACCTTCGTTTTTTCCAGCACGTCCGGCGTCACTTGCTGAGAGGCAATGCCATGAGGAAGAGCCAGAAATACCACATCTGCCATTTCCGAAAGTTCTTTCAAAGAGCGATTGGTACAGACTGCCTCGGAAATATGTTCATATAATGGATAGACTTCTTTTAATGGTTGTCCTTCATAAGATCGCGACCCCACCGAAATGATCTCAACTTTCGGATGTCGAGACAGCAGTCGAAGGAGCTCTTGCCCGGCGTATCCCGTTGCGCCAATAATTGCCGCTTTAATCATTTGTTTCACCTCTATTGAATATTGATGGGCATCGGCTCTTCCAAAATATACCGTTATGCGGCTTCTTTTAAAAGAACGGATTTTTTTAGCAACTTGTTGCATTATACTCCACATATAATGAATAATCAAGCATAATTACGCATATTTATAAATTTATTCGTATATTATTTCATTTATTCCTTGATTTCTCCAAATCCATATTGTATAATCATTCACAGTTTAAATTAGTTCCAGGAGGAATCACATGTCTGAAAATAAAAAAGTCATCTTGGCTTATTCTGGCGGATTGGATACAACAACCATCGTGCCATGGCTGAAAGAAACTTACAATTATGATGTAATCTGTGTTTGCGTGGATGTCGGACAAGGAAGAGAAACCGACGGGCTCGAAGAAAAAGCATTGAAAAGCGGTGCATCCAAATGCTACATTGTCAATGTGATCGATGAATTTGTTGAGGAATACTGCTGGCCTGCCTTGAAGGCCGATGCTATTTACGAAAAAAAATATTTACTCGGAACGTCTCTCGCCCGGCCGCTAATTTCCAAAGTCCTCGTGGACTACGCGCACAAAGAAGGGGCTGAAGCCATCTGCCATGGCGCCACCGGCAAGGGCAACGACCAGGTTCGTTTCGAACTGGGGATCGGTGCGCTGGATCCGCGGCTTAAAATCATTGCACCTTGGCGAGAATGGGATCTCCAGTCCCGGGAAGACTTGATGGACTTTTGTATCGAACACGACATCAAAGTCAGCACCAGTCACGACCAGTCATACAGCCGTGACACCAATCTTCTGCACATGAGCCACGAGGGTTTGGAACTCGAAGACCCTGCTATCGAACCGAATTATAAACACATCCTCCGCGTGACCAACGCATTGGACGAAGCCCCGGACGAAGCCGAAGAAATTAAAATCGAATTTGCCAAAGGCGAACCCATTGCCATCAATGATCAGAAAATGTCTCCCCGAGAAATTCTTGAAGTCTGCAATAAAATTGGCGGAAAACACGGGATTGGCGTCATCGATCTGATTGAAAACCGCGTGGTCGGTATGAAATCCCGTGGGATTTATGAAACGCCGGGCGGCAGCATTTTATACCGTGCCCATGAAGAGCTCGAACACATGTGTCTCGATCGCGAAACTTTCGCTTTTAAAGAACAAGCTTCAGTCAAATTTGCCGAAATTGTCTATGGCGGTCAGTGGTTTACACCTCTGCGGGAAGCTTTATCAGCCTTTTTTGATGAAACGCAAAAAACCGTTACCGGTATCGTCAAACTAAAACTGTATAAGGGCAATATGATTTTGACTTATGTCACCTCTCCCTACTCGCTTTATAACGCAGAAATCGCCAGCTTCACCACCGGCGATCTCTACAATCACAAAGACGCAGAAGGCTTTATCCATCTTTACGGTCTGCCGCTGCGCGTGCGAGCGCTAATGCGCTTGAGCACTCAGGAAAAAGGTCAGGATATCGACTAATCCTAAGCTTTGTAAATCTAAATAAGGAATTAAAATGGCAAAAAAACTTTGGAGCGGTCGGTTTCAAAAAGGAACCGATGCGCTCACCGACGATTTTAACTCTTCCATCGCTTTCGATCAGCGGCTGTATCATCAGGATATTCGCGGCTCGATTGCCCATGCTAAGATGCTCGGCAAGCAAAAGATCATCCCTGAGGATGACGCTGATCTGATTGTTAAAACCCTTCAGGAAATTCTTGAAGATATCAAAGTAGGCAAGATTACGTTCTCCATTGAAATGGAAGATATTCACATGAATATCGAAGCCCTATTGATCGACCGCATCGGGGACGTTGGCAAAAAACTCCATACTGGTCGGAGTCGAAACGACCAGGTCGCGACAGACATGCATCTTTATGTCAAAGACATCTGCGCGATCATCATCGATGACATTAAACAGCTGGCAACCACACTGCTCGATCTGGCCTATGCCAACACGGAAACCATTATGCCGGGTTACACCCATCTGCAGCGAGCCCAGCCCATTACATTTGCCCATCATCTTCTGGCTTATGTGGAGATGCTAAAGCGCGACATTAAACGCTTCCGTCAGGTCATTGACATGGCCGATACGCTGCCGCTGGGCGCCAGCGCATTAGCCGCGACCACTTATCCGTTGGATCGGTACTTCGTGGCTGAACAGCTTCAATTTTCCGGCATTGCTCTCAACAGTCTGGACGCTGTTTCCGATCGTGATTTTTGCATTGATTTCCTGGAAGCCGTTTCCGTACTGATGATGCACCTCAGCCGTTTTTCGGAGGAAATTGTGCTTTGGAGTTCCGCCGAATTCCATTTTCTCACCCTTGATGATGCTTTTTCGACCGGCTCTTCTATTATGCCACAAAAAAAGAACCCCGACATTGCGGAGCTCGTTAGAGGCAAGACCGGACGGACCTATGGCGATCTCATCAGTCTTCTGACCGTGATGAAAGGAATCCCCCTCGCCTACAACAAGGATATGCAGGAAGATAAAGAACCGATATTCGACGCTTTTGACACGGTGACCATCTGCTTGCGCACTTTTGATAAAATGATAGGCACAGCGACCGTTAATGTTCAGGATATGCGCCGTGCAGCGGCCGGAGGCTTTTCTAACGCAACTGACGCTGCTGATTGGCTCGTCAAAAATGGTGTCCCCTTCCGCGATGCCCACGGCATCGTCGGCCAGCTCGTTTTTTATTGTATTGAGCATCAGAAAAACCTAGACGAATTAAGCCTTGAAGAATATCAAGCCATCGACCCTATTTTCAATAAAGAAATCTATGCCGCAATTAACCTCAACAATTGTGTCAATCAACGTAAAATTGTCGGCGGCCCTGCCAAAGCCACAGTAGAACGTGCCATTGCCATCAATCGTGGTCAAATCAAAAAATTATAACTATTTTTTATCTCGATGCATCCACATACATCTGCATCGGGATTCTTTACGGCAAAAAACACTAAAGCCATCCTTCCGTTTACAACGTTTTGGATGGCTTTAGCACGCTTGTTCTGTTTCGGTTATACTCATGTGATTTTGGGACTCACCCCTTTATATTTATTTCAATAAATCTGGCTTTGTCCACGCTATCGTCTCTATAAGCGAATAGTCGCGGCTTTTTTTCAAAACCTGAAGTTCTTTTACTCATCTTTCCAGCTTTTCGAATAAATCTTCCGCTGTGAATAAAACTAATTTTATTCACGATTTATTCATCCGCTTGACTCGATTTGATCATTTTAATCAAACTCCGATCAAACCATTTATCAAGCCTCTTTCAAAATTATGTTTCGAATACGCAAGTCACCAACTAAAAGATTTTCTATCTTCCCTTAGTGCCGTCTCACTATTACTCGATCAGACAAATGTCTGTTAAATCTTATGGATAAGAGAGTTCTTCGGTTTTGAATGACCTGAAACAGTGAACGCTTCTCGTTGCGTTTTGCTTCAATTTATTGATTACTTATATTATAGCAGGTTTTTCGTGAATGTAAAGGTTTTATATTATTTTTATCAAATGAATCTCGAATCTTAATTTTACATTTTTTCAATGTATTCATTTCTGGCCGTTTCCGGCGTCCAGTTCAAATTCAAAGTGCACCGATGAAGCCCCCAATCCAATGCGCTGCCTAAGCCCAATACCGCAAATTGATTCAATTGCTCAATAACCTGGACCGGTTTTACTGTCGCTTGATCGATAAACTTTGTCTGCAAACCAAAAATAAGTGTATCAGATCTGATATCCGCTGTTAATTTCTCAATAAAAGGTCGAATATTTTTTTCGATATATTTTCCTTTCTTATTTCGTTTTTGTATATTGATTTGCATTTGCTTCAAAAAAGTCTCAACGGCTTCTTCAACTGCTGGCGCACTAAACGCCCCCGGAACCGTTATGCAATATTCCGCGCCCTTAATCGCTGCCGTTAACGAGGGCACTTTGCCATTCATCACCCAAGCTTCGATGATCATCAGCCCTTCCGGCATCGATCGATTAAATGCTTGAATAAAAATGTCCGGTTCCATCGTCTGTGTTAAAATCACATCCCCATATTCGCAGTCCGATGTCATTCCGACCGGCATGGCTTGGCCAAAAGCCATCTTGGGATGAGCGTGAAACCCCCGAGAATAAGCCAAGGGAATCCCCGCCCTTCGAAATGCTCGCTGAAAGGCCGACTGCTGATCAAGATGGGATAAAAACCGCAGGGAAGTCCCCCGCCTAAATTTAAATCGCATGGTTATTTCGTTTTGTTGGGAATGATTCCGTTCAGCCATGGCATTGCCACCCTTCGTCAAATTGCATAATGCCGCAATTGGCACAGCCCTCCCGGCAAAACGGTGTGGTTGCTTCTTCTTCTGCTCGCTTCATTTCCCTGATTAAAAAAGTCTTGGTCACACCGATATCAATAAAATCCCAGGGGAGCAATTCATCAAAATCCCGATGCCGAAGCGCATAAAATTCCGGATTAACGTCACTGTCCTTGAAAGCCTGCCGCCATTTGGCTTTGTCAAAACATTCGTTCCAGCCATCAAAAACACACCCCAATTCCCAGGCCCGTTTCAACGCACGCCCGACTCTTCTGTCGCCACGCGCCATCACCGCCTCGTAAAAACTGACAATCGATTCATGCCAATTGTATTTAATCTGGCGACTTTTAATCTCACGTTTGAGCATTTTTTGCTTATCCATAAAATCGCTGATGCGATCCTGTCCAAACCATTGGAAAGGCGTAAATGGCTTCGGCACAAAGCACGAAGTACTGACGACCACCTTGCAAGAACGGTTGCGCATTTCCTTTGGTGTTTGCGCATAACAAGCCACCGCTTTTTCTGCCAGATCCGCAATGCCGGCAATATCTTCCGCTGTTTCCGTGGGCAATCCCATCATGAAATACAACTTGATATGCCCCCATCCTTTTTGGAAGGCTTGCGTAACTGTGCTCATTAGATCTTCTTCCGTAACGTTTTTATTGATAACATCCCGCATGCGCTGGGTCCCGCCCTCCGGCGCCAATGTGATCCCGCTCTTTCGGACTTTTTGAATCTGCTCAAGCATATCAACCGATACCGAATCAATGCGTAAAGACGGAAGCGAAATCGCAACGTGCTGATCATCATAGCGTGCGACTAAATCAGCAATGAGATGATCAATCTCCGGATAATCTCCGGAAGACAGCGACAACAATGTCATTTCGTCATAGCCCGTTGTCTCAAGCAGTCGTGCTATGCCGGATTCAATACAATCCACCGACTTATCGCGGGTCGGGCGATAAATCATCCCCGCCTGGCAAAAACGGCAACCTCGACCGCAGCCGCGAAAAAGTTCATAGGGAATCCGATCGTGAACCGTATCATGATAGGGCATCACCAATTTATCGGGATAATATACATGCTCTAGATCCCGGATGTAGCGTTTGGAAACCACGGTCGGCACACTGTCATCCACCGGGGTAAAGGCCGCCAAAGTGCCATCTTCATTGTAAGATGGCGTGTAAAGCGCCGGCACATAAACACTTTTGATGGTCTGAGCAACATGTTTGAGCCAGTCGTGTCGTCTTTTCTTTCCATACCGGCGTTTCCACTGCTTATAATCGTCGATGATTTCCAGCGTGAGCTCTTCTCCCTCGCCAATGGCAAACACATCGATAAAATCTGCCAACGGCTCCGGATTATATACGCAAGGCCCCCCGGCGATAACAATCGGGTCCTCATCCCTTCGATCCTTCGATTCAACAGGGATCCCCGCCAAATCAATCATATTCAGCACGTTGGTGTAGGACATTTCATATTGCAAGGTAAATCCCAAAAAATCAAAATCGGCAATAGGATCCATGGTTTCAAGCGCGTAAAGCGGCACTTGATGGACACGCATCTGTGCCTCCATATCTGTCCAGGGGGCAAAAACCCGCTCGCAAAAAACGCCCCGTTGCTCGTTCAAAAGGGCGTACAGTATTTTCATGCCAAGATGAGACATCCCAACCTCATAAGTATCCGGGAAAGCGAATGCAAATCGCACGTCCATCGCCTTTGGATCTTTATGAATCGCATTAACTTCGTTGCCCTGATAGGTAATCGGTTTTTGGACTCTGGGCAGAATATGTTGATCAACAAATGATTTATCTATTGTTGGATGTTTTATTGTTATCTTCCTTTTTTCCATGCCAACATGATACCTTAGGCTTTTCGTGATGTCAAAATTTTTAGTGTTTTCTCTTATTAAAGCCTATCCACACATCTAACGCACGGTTTTTTGCATCTTGAATTGTCAAGTCAAGTGCAACACAGTTGAATGATAGACTTCATAGGGCGTTCTAAATCCGAGGCACTTCCGTGGTCGTTTGTTCATTTCATCCACTTTGCTTTGTATATACGCTTCTGACACATTATTAAGGTTGGAGCTCTTAGGGAAATACTCTCTAAGAAGACCATTGGTATTTTCATTCGT
>NZ_JAYFFI010000010.1:0-69034 GCF_036289405.1 Pseudoramibacter faecis
CACTTCGCTTTCCAGCGGCAGATCGTCTTTGATCGTGCGCATCATGCTTTTATAAATATGCTTGGGCAGGCGCTTGCGCATTACGGTGATATTAAAGACTTTCGAGCCGAACAGCTCGACGACGCTGTCCTTCTGATCTGTGACTTCGTTTAAAACGTCAAACATGATTGCCTCCTTCTTGAAAACCGAATGGCTTGGCGAAAATAAAAAAAGCGCCGGCACACTTGCTAAAACGTGCGGGCACCTTTGCCAGATTCGCTATTTAGGATGCCTATAGCATAGGCGATGCAGAAAGACTAGTCGAGGGATTTTGCACAAAAAAATTAATTTGAATGCTGTATACAAATTTGCGATCCTTTTCGATCAATTAGGGCTTGCCAAAGACGGCGGGCTGTGGTTTAACAACAGCAATCTAAAAATTGTATACATCAAGGTGCGTGTGACCATGGAACAAAGGCGTTCCCCTGGGCGGTCGACTGCGCAGACAAAACCATCAAGCGTGAAGCGGATGGCGTTTTATTTGTCTGCCGGTCGGCGGCCGGGGCGCGTCTTTTTTCTTTGCGAAAGACCTTGCTTGTAACGCACGCGGCGCCGCAACGCGCCGGGGAAAGAAGAAGAATGTGATGTTAAGGAAAGAAGGAGAAATCAGAATCCCGTCGGGCTGTGCCATCTTGGGCATCATCGACAAGACCGGCCGGCGCAGTATCAGCGGCCGCACGATCGTCGATGCCATCGCGGTGATGCACGATCGCTCCAATGGGCTCGGTGGCGGCTTCGCGGGCTACGGCATTTATCCGGAATACGCGGACGCTTATGCCTTTCACGTGTTTTAGGACGATTTAAAGGCCCGCCAGGAAACCGAGCGCTACCTCGACCGCTATTTTGACGTGGTGAACATGAGCCGCATCCCGGTGAAAAAGCATCCGAGGATCGGCGACGCGCTGCTGATCTGGCGCTATTTTGTCAATCCGCTGTTCAACCGGATCCAGGAGGACCGCGGCGAAATCGACGAGGAAAAATTCATCGTCGACACGGTTTTTTATATCAACACCGCCATCGAAGGCGCATATATTTTTTCTTCCGGGAAAAACATGGGCATCTTCAAGGCCGTCGGTTTCCCGGAGGACGTCGGCGAATTTTGCCGCCTCGAGGAATACGACGGCTATTGCTGGACGGGCCACGGCCGCTACCCGACCAACACGCCGGGGTGATGGGGCGGCTGCCATCCCTTTGCGCTGCTGGATCACCCGGTGGTGCACAGCGGCGAAATCTTTTCCTACGACGCCGACCGCCGCACCATCGAAATGTTCGGCTACACCTGCAGCCTGCTCACCGACACGGAAGCCATCACCTATATCATCGATTACCTGAAGCGCAAGGCCGGCTTCGACTACGAAGACATCACGCGCATCATTGCGGTACCCTTTTGGGAAGAGACCGCGCGCATGCCGGAAGAAGCGGCGCGCCGGGCCAAGCTTTTGCGCAATACCTATGCGGGCCTTTTGATCACCGGGCCCTTTCCGATCATCTGCGGGTTCAACAAGGGGCTCATGGCGCTCAACGACCGACTCAAACTGCGTTCGATGGTTGCCGGCGAAAAGGACGACCTGGTTTATATCGCCAGCGAGGAATCGGCGATCCGCGCCGTCTGCCCGGACATCGAGGGCATCTGGGCCCCCGGGGCGGACATTATCGCCATCGACGGATTCCGCGGCAGCACCGGCGCCGCCTTTGCCGCGCATCCGCGTGGAGGATGGGAAACAGGACGGCGTAGCCATTCACTTCGCCGTGTCCTGCCGGCACTGCGAGGTGCCCTATTGCGTGAAGGGCTGCATCACCGGAGCGCTTTTCGTCGAGGACAGCGTGGTTAAAATCGACCGCGAGCGCTGTGTGGGCTGCCGCACCTGCATCGCCATGTGCCCTACGGCTGTTTGGTGATGGGCCGCGGCCACACGATGCTCAAGTGCGAGCTTCGTCTGGAAAACGCCGCGGGCTCGCCCGCCTGCGTCGCCGTTTGCCCGAACCGCGCCATCGTTTATGAAGCGCGGGATTAGGAGGGGATCATGAACAAAAAAATACAAACGAAATATTTGATCGCCGGCAATTCCGCGGCGGCCGTCGGCGGCGTGGAGGACATCCGCCGGGTCGATCCCGACGGAAAGATCGTGCTGGTATCGGACGAACCCCATCACACGTATTCGCGGCCGTTGATCTCCTATTGGCTGGAAGGCCGGGTGGAGCGCGAGCACCTGCGCTACCGCGGCGCGAATTTTTATGAGGCCTGACGCCCGGCTGGGCGAAGCGGTCACGGCGATCGACGTGGCGGCGCACAAAGCTGGCCGGCGGCGATCGCATCATTTATGAAAAGGCGCTCATCGCCACGGGGTCGAAGCTCTTTGTGCCGCCGATCGACGGGGCAGACGGCGCGAAAAACGCGTTTACCTTCACGAAGTTTGACGACGCGCTGGCCATTGGCAAGCGGCTGACGCCGGAATCGCGGGTGGTCATCATGGGCGGCGGGCAAAGAGCTGACGGTGTTTGGCGCGTCGGGCAACGCTCTTGGCGCCTATCTGAGCCGGACCAACATCACCGTGTAAGGCAACGCTCAGGACGCGGCGGGCGACACGATGAACAGCGGCGACATCGTGGTGCTGGGCATCGGCGCAGCCGATGCGGTGCCGGTGGGGCCTTACTGCGGCACCGGCATGCACGGCGGCGAAATGTTTATCCGCTGCGCCGCCGCTCCGGAAAATCTGCCGGCGCAGGTGGATGTTAAACGCTGCGGCGAGAAAGAAGTGGCCCGGCTCGCCCCGTTTATCGGGCGCTATTGCGACACCTTCGAGGTGGATTCCGATACCTTTGCCGGCGAACCCTTTTATCAGTTGACACCGAGCGCCGGCAATCCCTATAATAATTTGTATGCCACGTATTGATCGCCGCGCCGCGGCGGGACAAGAGGCAGCGATGATGATTGGCAATTCGTTGGAGGACATGTTTGTCGCTGATGCGCGGCCTCGACAACCTCTTTATCGAGCGGGACGGCGATATTTCCGAAGAGGCCCGGCATTTTGCCGCGGGGATTTTGGCTCATATGCCGGGCATCACGGCCCTGGCCACCCCCATCGTCAACTCCTACAAGCGGCCGGCCACCGGCATGGAAGCGCCGAGCCGCATCAACTGGGGCAAAAGTGCCCGGGAAGCGCTGATTTGCATTCCAGCAGACGCCGAGCGCCGCTGCCGCATGGAAGTGCGCAGTCCGGACCCGGCCAGCAATCCCTATCTGACCTATGCGGTGATGCTGGCCGCTGGGCTCGACGGCCTCGAGCGGGGGCTGCCTTTGCCGCAGGAAACGGTGGGCGATGCCGAGATCGGCGTGTTTTTGCCGATGTCGTTAAACGACGCGCTGGGCGCCATGGCGGCGGATCCATTGCTCATCGGGGTGCTCGGGGTGGAGCCGGCCGAAAAATTCCAAGCGATTAAACGTGCGGAATGGCAGGAATACATGGCGACGGTGCACGACTGGGAATAAATGTGTTATTTCACCGGCTATTAACGCGGGCGGCATCGGCGGCGGGAAGGAGGTTCGGCATTGACGTGTGCACTGGTGATTTGTCAAAGCGGACCGGTTGGCGGGAACGGCGGCCTTTGTGGTGACCAAGCCGATCTCCCGGACGGGACGGTGCTGGCGCGGCATATTTCGCTGCTGGCCCGGACGCAGCGACGGGTGATCGCGCTGACCCGCAAGGTCGAAGATTTGCAGCGCAAACTCGCAGATCAAAAGATTATCTTCCGGGGTAAGCTCGTGCTCATGGGACACCTGGACATCAGCGAGGAGGCGGCCCATCGCTGTCTGCAGAAGAAGGCTATGGATCTGCGGATGAAGCCGGCCGAGGTGGCCGAGCGCATCATTACAACTGTGACCCACAAGCATTCGTGGTAGGCGCAGGCCATGCGTGGCGGCAGATAATCTGCCGCTTTTTGTTTGGCCGGCGTCAAGAAAAAGCTTGACAAAGCACGGTCAGCTCATTAAAATAAAACAAACATATCAGAAAACTATGCTAAGGGGATGGCCGCTATGTGTGAATTATTTGCCTATTCGTCTAAAAAAAATCACGTCATTACAGAAGAACTGAAAGGCTTTTACGCGCGCAGCGTGAATCAGCCCAACGGCTGGGGCCTGGCTGAATTTGACGATGTGGGCAGGATGTGCATGCACAAGGATCCGGAGCGGGCCATCGATTCCAAGCTTCTGCCCCGGCTCATCGGCAAGGGCATCGGGCGCAAGCGCGTGTTGGCGCACATCCGCTACGCCACCGTGGGCAGCATCAACGTCGACAACTGCCATCCCTTCGTGGCGTACGACAGCACTGGCCGGGAGTGGACGATGATTCACAACGGCACCGTGTTTAACGGCACGGCGCTGCTTAAATATTTTAATCTGCAGGACGGGGAAACGGATTCCGAACGGCTTTTGCTCTATTTGATGGATTTGATTGACGAGGCAACCCGCCGCCGGGGGCACCTTCTTAACGGGGACGAGCGCTTCGATGTGATTGAGAGCATGCTGGCCTCCAATGCGGACCGCAACAAGCTCAACCTCTTTCTTTACGACGGGGAGCAGTTTTATGTGCACGCGAACAATGCACCGGCGCAGCTGCATTACACGGCGGATACGACGCCGGGAGACGAGGTGCTGATGTTTGCCACGGTGCCCTACACCGATGCCGATTGGCAGCCCGTGCCCCAGACGCGGCTGATTGCGTTTAACGACGGGCGTTTCACCCGCTTTGGGAAGAACCATCACGTTGCCTTTCACAGCGATTATTACCGGATCATGCTCGAGCCCACGCACCCGGAGCTGGACTTTTCGTTTTTGTAAAACGGAGCCCTTCGGGGCTTTTTTGCGTTTTCAGGGGATCCTGTGCTATCATAGGAACATTTGAAATGAAAAGGAGAAAGAATCAAATGGCAACGATTGATCTGAGCGCCCTGGGCATCGGCAATCCTGCGGATATGGATTGGGCGGCCTATTTTGACGAGAATCACGCGCATCGGCTCGTCAGTGATTTTTCTCGGGAGGTGCCGCTGACGGCCGATGAAAAACGGCTGATCTTTCCCAGCGTGCGCCGGTTCCAGAAAGGGGAGGCCTCCGACGGGCACTGCCTGCTCGCTTGTGCCGAGGCTTATGCGCAGGCCACAGGAGACGCGGCCTATCTGCCGGCGATCCGCGGGTTTATCCGCGAGGAGAATCGCCACTCGGCCTATCTGAAAAGCTATATGGATTATCATGGCGTCGCGCCGGCGTCCCGCGTTTGGCTGGACCGGATTTTTCGCCGGCTGCGCAAGGGCGGCACCCTCAAGCGGGAGATCACCGTGCTGGTGACGGCAGAAATGCTGGCGCTTTCGTATTATGCGGCCCTTTCCCGTTGCACGGACTCGCCGGTGCTGCAGCGCATTTGCGCGCAGATGCTTCACGACGAATCCCGGCACATCGTCTTTCAGTCCTGGACCCTGCACAAAATCGGCGTGGATCCGGGGGATTCCCGGCGCCGGCACAGATTGCTGCGGGCGGCGGCGAATGCCCTGTGGCTGGGGGCGAAGCCGGTTTTTGCCGCGGCGGGCTATACTCGGCGGGCCCTGCTGGTCGAGGCGGAAGCGGTGTTGGCACAGTCGGCGGCCATTGCCGCAACCGGCACATGGGCATAAAAATCAAGGCAATCAAAAACACCCTCCTTACTGGTACATTTTCATGTCCAGTAAAGAGGGTACATATCAACATGCAGCGGGGTGTTTTTTTTTGTGCAGGGGGATGCGCACAAGATTGGTGTTATTCCAGGTTCAGATGGCGGCCCAGCAGCCAGGTGGTCAGGCCGAAGAAGAGTGCACAGAGAAGCATCTGGATGAGCAGGATGACGCCGAGATAAACCGAGGCCAGCTGTGTCGCCTGGGCAGTCGAGAGGGCTCTGAAAGGGCTGCTTTCAAGATGCTCGGAAGAACTGGCTATGCTGATAAAACTTAGAATTTGCAGGACGACGCTGATGCCGATATAGGTAAAGACGGAAAGTGCGCCCCGGTGCCGGTTGACCAACTGGCCGATAGCCATGGCGAGGTAGAACATCAAAATCGAAGCGGCGAGCCCAAACAGAACCAGCAGCACGCATTCGACAATGGGCAGCCACAGATGGTACCGGCCGATGGCGCCGAACACCTGGGAGAGTTCCGCCAAGGATAGGTAGTGATGGGGCATCAGATCCCGGGCGATGATAAACAGCGTGGCCGGCACCACCACCGCCGTGGCGAGGGTCCAGATGACGGCGGAGAGCAGTTTCGCGCCGATGTGCTCGGCCGGGCGGACCGGCAGGGTCATCGTCAGGTAGCCCTGGGAGCCCAAAAGATTGTCGTAGAACCGCTTGACGATCATCACCAGCAGCAAGATGGGAATGGCCACGAACAGGACCCCGTAAAGGGATTGGAAAATGGCCTGAATCACGCTACCCGTGTTTCCGGGGATGAGCAGGGTCAGCCTCGAAACCAGCGCGCAGGCGATGATCGCCAGATAGCTGATGGCCATCAGGCGCCAGGTTTCCTTCATTTCGTATTTTAATAATTTGCCTAACATTTAAACACCTCTCTGAAATAATCGTCCACGGATTTGCCCTGTTCGACGCGCAGGTCGTCCACGCTTTTGTGCAGCAATGCCCGGCCGTCCCTGATGAAGATCACCTCGTCCAGAACGGACTCCACATCGGCGATGAGATGGGTGGCGATGAGCACCAGCGCTTTGGGGTTGTAGTTGGTGATGATGGTTTGGATGATGGTGTCCCGGGCCGCGGGATCCACCCCGCCGATAGGTTCGTCCAGCAGATAAAGCTTCGCGCGGCGGCTCATCACCAGGACGAGCTGCACCTTTTCGATCATCCCTTTGGAGAGTTCCTTGAAGGGTGATTCGACGTCAATCTGCATGGTCGACAGGAGAATATGGGCCTGGGATTCGTCAAAATCCGGATAAAAATCGGCCATTTTGGCGATCAGCGCCGAAACCTTCATGTGCTTGTCAAAATAAAGGCGGTCCGGCAGGTAGGAGATTAGCGCGTTAGCATCTTTGCCTGGGGCCAGCCCGTCGATGGTGAGACTGCCCTCCGTGGGGGTGAGCAGGCCCATGACGGTTTTGATGAAGGTGGTTTTGCCGCTGCCGTTGGGACCGAGCAGCCCGACGATGCGCCCGGCTTCAAGGCCGAGGTTTAAATGGTCGAGGGCGGTGCGACGTCCGTAGCGTTTGCTCAAATCGTTCGCTTCGAGTAGACAGTTATTCATGAATGTCCTCCTTTTGGATGAGCAGGGCGATGGTTTTTTTGCGGTCAAAGCCCATTTGCTGCATCTGTTTTAAAAATGTGGCGATGGTTTCGCTCGCCAGCCGCCCCCGAATGTTTTCAATCAATTGGGTATCCTCCGTGATATAACGTCCGGCGGTGCGCTGAGTGAACAGCAGGCCGGATTGCTCCAAGGTTGCCAGGGCCCGCTGCATCGTGTTGGGATTGACAGCGGCTTCCTTTGCCAATTCGCGAACAGAAGGGAGCTTGTCGCCGGGGCGGTAATCCCCGGAGATAATGTGTCGCTCCACTTGCTCGATGAGTTGGAGATAGATCGGCCGCTTGGGGTCGATATGCCATTTCATGGGCGCCTCCTTAATTTTTTTGTATTAATATCTTAGTACAATTATACGACGAAGAACGAAGTCTGTCAAGGTTTTTTAAAAAAAAGAAGCAATTATTTTGTTAAGAATTTAAAAATAGTTTGCGTCGAAAGGACAGGAATGTTAAGATTGGCTTAATTTGAAAAATGGAGGTTTTTATGAATTGGACAAGAGCACAGCTTAAAACAGAGGCCAAAGCGCATTTTCGCGCAAATTACGGAACCAGCGTTCTCTTTTTCTTTTTGGTGATATTGGTGGCGGCCGGCTGCGGCGGGACGGGCGTTCTCATTCCGGTGGCCGGCGGGATCGTGGCGGAGATCTTCCTGATCCTGCCGCTGGGGGTCAGCGCGGCGCGCTTTATCCTGGACAACCGGGAGGGCCCGGCCGAATTGGAAAACTTTGTTTTCTGCTTCAAAAACAATTATGTCAATATTTTAAAGACGATGTTCATGATGTCCCTTTTCGTTTTCCTGTGGAGTTTGCTCTTTGTGATTCCCGGGATCGTGAAGGCCTATGAGTATCGGCTGGTGCCCTATCTGCTGGCGGAAAATCCGGATATGGATTACCATGACGCGCTGGAGACATCCCGCCGGCTGACCGACGGGCAAAAAGGCGATATCTTCGTGCTCGATCTGTCGTTTGTCGGCTGGGGCATCGTCTCGGGACTCACCTGCGGCATTGTGGGGATTCTTTGGGTGATGCCCTATATGGCTCAAACGAACGCGGAGCTTTATGCGGCGATTCGCGCCGGCGCGGCGACGCCCGGCTACGGCGGCGGCCGGCCGGCCCAGGCCACGCCCTACGAGGACGTGACGCCTGAAGCCGGAGATGGCAACGGGACAAACCATTTTGGCGGCAGCAGCGACGATACGATTTATCTTTAAAAACAGCAGTCCGGGAAAGACGAACCGTCGCCCGGGCCTTTTAGATATGACGACAGACTGTTGGGCGCATCAATCGGCTGACAGCCATGGTTAAATGGTTTTAAAGGAGGTTTTGAAAAATGCAGTGGACAAGAAAGGCCTTAAAACAGCAGGCAAAGCGCGCGATTGCGGCGCATTACAGTGTGACGGCAATCGCCTTTGTCATTTATATCGCGGTTTCCTGTGTGGTCGGCAAGTGTTATGGTGCGATAACCAGTACACCATCTCGGGCCGTGATGAGCCTTTTAGGGCTGGCGCTCATGATTTTTGTGGTTAACCCGCTGTCGGTCGGGGCCGCACGGCTGGTGTTAAACAACCGCGAGGGTTGCGCTCAGGTGTCGGATCTGTTTTTTGGATTTAAAAATCATTACGGCAACGCGATTAAAACCTTGTTCTTGATGTATCTGTTCATCGGCCTGTGGTCGCTGCTGTTCATCGTGCCGGGGGTTATCAAAAGTTACCAGTATTATTTTGTGCCTTTTATACTGGCCGAGGATCCTGCCATTGACCGGTCGGCGGCCTTTGAGCGTTCCAAGGCCATGACAGATGGCTACAAGGGCAGTATCTTCGTGCTGACGCTGTCGTTTATCGGCTGGGGATTGCTTTGCGGCGTGCCGCTGATAATCGGCATGCGCAGTTTTGGCGCGCTATCGGTGCTTTGGACGCTGGCGGCCTATGTTTATCTGGCGCTGTGGCTGTCGCCCTACGTGGAGCAGACCAACGCAGAACTTTATATCGCGATGAAAGCCATTGAGGCTGAAGGCTACGATGGCGGGGACCGCGGCGCGGCGGCTCAAACGACGCCCTAAGAAGGCGTGGCGCTGCCTGCTCCGCCGAGGGCCGATCGTTTCGACGGGAACGGTCCGGCCGAAATTTAACGGCAGGCGCGTGACGGTTAAAGCAAGTCCCGGTTTTGGAGATACATCCGAAACCGGGGCTTTTTGTGTGCCGATTTTACACAGATTTAACACGACGGCGCTTTTGCATTTAACATACCCCTTTATCATAAAAACAAATCCAAACGGGATGCGGCAGGGCTCGCATCGTGTATTTTAAAAGGAGAACAACATGAAGAAGGTAATGATGGCGATGATGGCGGCGGCGCTGGCGGGCGTTTTTGTTTTGGCAGGCTGCGGCGGAGGCGGGAAAATCCATGTCGTCTCCCGGGAAGACGGCTCCGGGACCCGGGCGCCTTTATCGAGCTGACCGGCATTCAAGCGAAAAAGGGATCCGAAAAGGTGGATCGAACCACGAAAGTGGCGACGGTTTCCAATTCGACGGCGGTGGTGATGTCGAAAGTCAAAGACGACACCGGCGCCATCGGCTATATTTCTCTGGACTCGATGGATAAAAGCGTCAAGGCGGTCAAGGTCGATGGGGCCGCCCCTTCGGTCAAAACGGTTAAAGATGGTTCCTATCACTTATTCCGGCCGTTTAATATTGTGACAAAGGGCAATCTGAACGCGCCGGCCAAAGATTTCATCGCCTTTGGGTTGTCGATTGTTAAGCACGGCGCGATGATGCACCGGATTCGAATCGAAGTGACGAGCACCGTCGGGAAGGGCTCGCGCTTTGTCATTCATTTTCCGGATTATTCATGAGATGAAAAAGAGGCAGCAATGCCTCTTTTTTCATGCGGTTTCAATGGGCGGTTCATCGGCGTGAAATTAACGCAATTGCCTAAACTTTTTTGTCAAAATGTTGTCATGCCAACGGACGAGGGTGCTATAATGTGCTTATAATAGCCGCTGAGCGGTCCGACCAAAGTTTGCACGGCGGCGGCCGGCCGCAATTTGTGTTTTGATTTGCATTGGATCAGAGAAGGAGGCACTATGGGTTTTCGTGCTGGACGCGCCCAGATGGACGCGTTGTTTAACGCCTGGCAGGCCGAGGGGTTCACGGTGGTCGCGCCGAAGCTTTTCACCGGGACAGGGCGGTTTTCCGAGACGGATATCGTGCGCTATGACACGGTGACGTCCATCGACGAGGTGGTTTTCGACCGTCGCGCCGACTATTCGTTTAAAGAGGCGCTCACGCCGATCCGTCAGACGTTGTTTTATTTTGCCGGAGAATCTACCACCGAGGCAAAATCTCCCAGAGTCGGCGGCGCGGTGATCTTTTTGCGCAACTGCGACCGCTGCGCCCTCGAAGCGCTGGACGATATGTACCTGAAAAACGGAGCGGAAGATTTTTATTACAAGCGCCTGCGGAAGCACTGCCGCTTCGTGGTGATGGGCTGCGACCACAGTTTTGAGGATTGCTTTTGCGTTTCCATGAGCGCCAATGTGGCCCCGGATTACGACATGGCCATCGATGCGGCGGGGGATGATTTCCTGCTCGATGTGAAGGATCCGGGGTGGCAGGGCATCCTCGCCGGCATCGGCGCGTCCGAGCAGGCCGTGACGCCGCAAACCGTGAACGGCAACGCGGTGCAGGTGGCCCTCTCGGAGGCGATTCCCGACCGGGCGGCCCTTTGCGCCTCGGACATCTGGAAGGAATACGACGAGCGCTGCATTGCCTGCGGCCGCTGCACCCTGGTGTGCCCCTCCTGCACCTGCTTTACCATGCAGGATCTGTTTTACGACGACGCGGGGCGCATCGGCGAACGGCGCCGGGTGCAGGCCTCCTGCATGATCGACGGTTATACCGATGTGGCCGGCGGCGGCAGCTACCGCCAAGGCAACGGCGCGAGAATGCGCTTTAAGGCGCTGCACAAGGTGTATGACCATCGGGCGCGCTTCGGCCATAACATGTGTGTGGGCTGCGGGCGCTGCACGGCCGTTTGTCCGGAATACATCGACTTCGCGGTGATCCTCAACAAGGTGGACGGCGAGGTGCGCGCCCAGGAAGGAGGCCAGGCATGAACCCCTACATTCCCTTCGCGTCGACGGTGACGGCCGTCATCCCCCATACCGATATCGAATACACCTTTCGGCTGAGCTATGACGGGGCCGTGCGGCCGGGACAGTTTTTTGAAGTGTCCGTGCCGAAATTCGGCGAGGCGCCGATCTCCGTGTCGGGCATCGGCGAGGATTTCGTGGA
Source organism: Pseudoramibacter faecis (assembly GCF_036289405.1). Classification (NCBI taxonomy): domain Bacteria; kingdom Bacillati; phylum Bacillota; class Clostridia; order Eubacteriales; family Eubacteriaceae; genus Pseudoramibacter; species Pseudoramibacter faecis. Next base: position 11,659 of record NZ_JAYFFI010000010.1, read on the forward strand.
TCTGACGATCCGCAGGGTCGGCGTGGTGACCAACGAGGTGTTTGAGCGTTATGTGGGGGATACCCTGCTGCTGCGCGGGCCCTACGGCAACGGCTTCGACGTCGATCTTTACAGGGGCAAAGACATCGTGGTGGTCGCCGGGGGCACGGGGCTTTCGCCGGTGCGCGGCGTGGTGGATTATTTCGCGACGCATCCCGAAGACTGCCGCTCGCTCACGCTGATCGTCGGGTTCAAATCGCCGGACGACATTCTCTTCCGGGACGACCTGGCCCGCTGGGAAAAAACGATCAATCTGATCCTCACCACCGACAGCAATAACGGCAACGATCACTACCGTCAGGGCTTTGTGACCGAATACATTCCGAAGCTTGCCCTGCGCGATGCGGCGGATACCGTGGCCATCGTGGTCGGGCCGCCGCCGATGATGCGCTTTTCGACAGCCGGCCTTTTGGAACTCGGCATTCCCGAGGCGAACGTTTGGGTGTCGCAGGAGCGAAAAATGTGCTGCGGCCTGGGCAAGTGCGGCCATTGCCGCATCGGCGACAAATACGTTTGTCTCGACGGCCCGGTGTTTAACTACACCGAGAGCAAGGGCTTAATCGATTAAGGAGGACGCTGTGGATATCAACACCAAAAAAGTCAGAAAGAACGCCTTTCGCGTGACCAAGGTCCGGGGCGTGGCGGCCTCCCGCGTCCGCGTGCCCGGCGGCCTGATCGATGCCGAAACCCTCGGCATCGTCAAAGATATTGCCGAGACCTACGGTGACGGCCAGATTTTCATCACCAACCGCCAGGGCTTTGAGCTCTCCGGCATTCCCTACGACAAGATGCCTGAGGTCAACCGCGCGCTGCAGCCGGTGATCGACCGGCTGGGCATCAACCAGAGCGAGCTTGGCGCGGGCTACGAATCCTCCGGGACGCGCAATATCATCGCCTGCATCGGCAACCGGGTCTGCCCCTACGCCAACTACACCACCACTGACCTGGCCCGCCGGGTGGAAAAGGCGATTTTCCCCAACGATCTGCACGTGAAGGTGGCCTTCACCGGCTGCCACAACGACTGCGCAAAGGTGCGCATGCACGACTTCGGCGTCATGGGGATGACGCTGCCCCAGTTTGACGCCAGCCGTTGTGTGTCCTGCCAGGCCTGCGTGAAGCGCTGCCGCAAAAAATCCACCGGAGCGTTAAGCTTCAATATATTCACCCCGGTGCGCAATCACGAAAAATGCATCGGCTGCGGCGAATGCGTGCTGGCCTGCCCGACCCGCGCCTGGACCCGCAGCGACAAGCGCTATTATAGGCTCACCCTCTTCGGCCGCACGGGCAAGAAGAATCCGCGCCTGGGCCAGAACTTTATCAAGTGGGTAGACGAGGACAGCATCGTGAAGATCATCGAAAACACCTATGCCTACGCGAAAAAATATATCGATCCCGAAGCGCCGGCCGGCAAGGAACACATCGGCTACATCGTGGACCGCACCGGCTTCGACGAATATTTGAAATGGGCGCTCGACGGGGTGACCCTGCCGGATCAGGCCGAGATCAACCGTCGGCTGTATTGGAGCGGCGTTCACTACGGCACCGATCAGGATTAAAACCCCTACCTCGATGCGCTTAAGACGAAGGCAGGCCCTTCGTCTTTTTTGATGGGCGTTCGCCGCATTGACAAGCGCGCCGTTTTCGGGTAGAGTCAAACCGCGAAAAAAACGAAACGAGGAAGCAGAGCATGATTTTAGTGGTGTGTGTTGATGACGGCGGCGGGCTGCGGTTTAATCGCCGGCGCCAGAGCCGCGACGCGGGGCTGATGGCGCGGCTGGTCCGAAAATTTCCCGAGGCGGATTTTTATGCGGCGCCGGATGCGGCCGTGCTTTTTGAGGGCAGCAGCCTGCCGGCGGCTCGCCTGCACCTGGCGGCGGATTTTCTCGCCGCGACCGGACCGGGGGATGTGGCCTTTGCGGAGGACGGCCCCTTGGCGCCTTGGGCTGAAAAGGCCGAGGGCCTAGTGATTTATCGTTGGAACCGGCACTACCCTTCGGATGTGACGCTGGATATCGACCTCAGGACGTGGCAGCTGGCCGGCCGGGAGGATTTTGCCGGCACCTCCCATGAGACCATCACCGAGGAGGTTTATACCCGATGAAGACGAGAACTCAAAACAGGCCCCAAAAGGTTGCGGCTCTGGGGCTGTTGTCGCTGCTGTTGGCGGCGGCGCTGATCCTTGGCGGCTGCGCGCTGAAAGACGGCACGGCACAGAATCCATCGGCATCGGCAAAAAAGATCGCGGCAAATACGGCGGATCTGGCCAAGATTCCGGCATATCGCGGCGATGCCTATGTTGCCATCAACAATAACGAGCCGACCTTTGCCGATTCGGCGCTGACCACCAAAAGCTTCGAGACCTACAGCGCGCTGGATGCCTTCGGCCGTTGCGGCACGGCCACGGCCAATATCAGCAAAGCGACGATGCCTAAAGCCGGCGAGCGGCGCGGCGATATCAGCGCGGTACGCCCCACCGGTTGGCACAACGCAGCCTATCGCTTTGTGGACGGCAAGATGCTTTACAACCGCTGCCATCTGATTGGTTATCAGCTGGCGGCGGAAAACGCCAACGCGCGCAACCTCATCACTGGCACCCGCTATATGAATGTGGAGGGGATGCTTCCTTTCGAGAACTTGGTGGCCGATTACGTGAAGGAGACGGGCAACCACGTGCTCTACCGGGTCACGCCGATTTTCGACGGCAATAATCTGGTGGCGAGCGGCGTTCAGATGGAGGCCAAATCGGTGGAGGACAAGGGCGAAGGCGTGAGCTTTAATGTGTATTGCTACAATGTGCAGCCCGGCGTGAAGATCGACTACAGCACCGGCTACAACACGAGAGACGCGAGCCAACCGACGGATGCCGCGGCGATCAAAAAAAGCGCGGGGACGAGCGATCAAACGACCTCTCAACATAGCCAGAACAACACAGAAATCTCGGCGACTTACGTGCTCAATGTGCGGGCTCACAAATTTCACCGGCAAAATTGCACGGCGGTTTCCCACATGGCCGAAAAAAATAAACAGACTTATACCGGCGGCCGGGCCGATTTGATCCGCCAGGGCTATACCCCCTGCGCGATCTGCAATCCGTGAGCGCGGGTTCAGCCATGGATGGACACAAAGAAAGAAGGCAGGGATGAAACAAGTTTTAGGGATTGATACCGGCGGCACCTTTACCGACGCGGTGTTGTGGGATTCCCAGGCGGCGGCGGTGCTGGCCAAGGCCAAGGCGCCGACCACCCATGACGACTTGAAAATCGGCATCGGGGCGAGCATCGACGGGCTCGCACTCGCGGATCCTTCGGCCATCGACCGGGTGGTGCTTTCCACCACGCTGGCGACCAACGCCATTGTGGAAGGCCAGGGCCGGCCGACCGGGCTCATCCTCATCGGCGGGGAGCCTAAGGGAGATTTGCCCGCGGCGGCCGTCGCGCACGTGGCCGGCAAGATCAACATCAAGGGGCGGGAGGTCGTGCCCCTTGCGCCCGGGGAAGTGCGCGCGGCGGTGGCGAGCCTGGCGCCCCAGGTAGAGGGCATGGCCATCTCCGGGATGATGAGCGTGCGCAACAGCAGCCAGGAGCTCGCGGTCAAAGCGGCGGTGCGGGCCGTATCGGACATGCCGGTGGTCTGCGGGCATGAGCTTTCCACCAAGCTGGGCTACACCGACCGAACGGTTACGGCGGTGCTCAACGCGAGCCTGATCCCCATCATCGCCGGGTTTGTGGCGGCGGTCACCCGCACGCTGGCGGACAAGGGGATCGCGGCGCCGGTGTTTATCGTCAAAGGCGACGGCTCCCTGGCGAGCCTCGATTTTATCCGGGAGAAGCCTATCGAGACCATCCTCTCCGGACCGGCGGCGAGCATCCTCGGCGCGCTGGCTCTGGCAGGGACGGCCGACGGCATCGTGGCGGATATGGGCGGAACCACCACGGATACCGGCGTGGTGCAGAACAACACCCTGACCCTTTCGCCGGTGGGGGCGAAGGTGGGCAGCTGGCAAACCCAGGTGGATTCGGCTAAGCTTGCGACTTATGGTCTCGGCGGGGACACGGCCATCGCCCCGGGGACGGGCGGCCCGAGGCTGACCGCCCATCGGGTGCTGCCGGTGTGCCGCGGCGGCGCGGGGGATCTGACCCCCACCGATTTGCTTTGTGCCCGGGGGCGGCTCGACCGCTGGGATGCGGCCCCGGTGCAGGCGGCGCTCCAAAGCCAGGCCGATGCCTGCAAGATGGCCGCGGCGGATTATGCCGCGCGAGCAGAAGCGTTGGTGCTCGCGACCATCGCGGATCCGATTCTTTCGGCCTATGAAAAAGACGTCCTTCCCGAGATACCGGTGGTGGCTATCGGCGCACCGGCGGGGGCTTGGTATGCGGCGGTGGCCGACGCGGGGAAAACCGGGAGGCAAGTGATCGTGCCCGAGCATTACGAGGTGGCGGGCGCCGTGGGTGCGGCGACGGCGGCCGTGGCCGAGCGGGTGGATGCGCTGGTGCGTCCGGACGAGGCGAAGGGCGGTTTTGTGGCCCACGTCGCCGGGCACTCGACTTATTTTAAAGAGAAGGCCGACGCCGTGGCCTATGCCGAGGCCAAGGCGCTGGATCGGGTGCGGGCCAAGGCCGAGCGCCAGGGCAGCGCGCAGATCACCGCCCAGGTGCGCGCCGAGGAAATGACCTGCAAAGTCGGCTGGCGCACGGTTTATGTCGAGACCCGGGTGCGCGCGGTGGCCCGGGCGGGACGCCTCAAACTGGCCGAGGAGGCGCAAGCCCCGGCCTTTGTGAAAAACTTTGATTAACAGCGTATCCAATAAAAAACAGTTCAACCGCTTGACAGTTCTCCGGGTATTTATTAGAATAAGCTCATTAAAGCTTTAATGGTGTCCTGAGCGGACACAATCACAAACAAATGAACACAAACCATAACAGGAGTGCCCATGTTTTGGGCTGAGAAGTGGCTATTGAGCACACGATCCTCATCACCTGATCAGCGTTGTGGCTGCGGAGGGAGCAATGGGACTTTTAGGCACATTGGCTCCGGCAGATGTGTTTTTTTGTTGGCCGGCCTTTTGACCTTTTCGGCAACAAGCAGTGAAAAAGGAGCCACGATGTTAAGTGATACAAAAATTTCGGAAGCCATATTGACGACTTATACCGATCGTTTCAAACAGGTGCTTTCCAGCGATGCCGTGATTGTCGGCGGCGGACCCTCCGGTTTGATCGCCGCCTATTATCTGGGAAAGGCCGGGGTCAAAACCACCCTTTTGGACCGCAGGCTCAGCGTCGGCGGCGGCATGTGGGGCGGCGGCATGATGATGAATCAGATTGTCGTTCAGAAGAGCGTCCTGCCCATTTTGGAGGAGATGGGCATCGCCTGCAAGGCTTATGATGCGGAGCATTATACCGTCAGCTCGGTGGCGTGCATTTCCGGCCTGATCTTTCGGGCGGCACAGTCCGACGCGACCATCATGAACCTGGTGACCATGGAGGATGACGTCGTGCGGGAAGGGCGGCTGGAGGGCCTGGTGATCAACTGGTCGACGGTTGAAATGGCCCATTTGATGGTGGATCCGCTGATGATGGATGCCCGGGTTGTCCTCGATGCGACAGGGCATGACGCTGCGCTGGTGACCAAATTGGTCGAGCGGATGGGGCCGGTGCTCAATACGCCCAGCGGCGGCCTTGAAGGGGAGAAGCCCATGTGGGCGGACCATGGCGAAAAACAGGTGGTGGCCAACACCCGGGAGGCTTATCCGGGGCTTTATGTCAGCGGAATGGCGGCCAACGCCACATTTGGCGGTCAGCGCATGGGGCCGGTATTCGGCGGGATGCTGCTCTCCGGGAAAAAGGCGGCCGAGGCCATGCTTCGCCGGCTTGAACAGTAGCGGACGAAAGCGGCGCCGAGGCGTGTCCCGGCGCCGCCGTCTTTAAACGAAAAAATGAAAAAAAGCCTTGCATTTTAAAACACCAGCGGTTATACTGTCAAAGTACTGAAAAAACACGGGCCATTAGCTCAGTTGGCTAGAGCACCTGACTCTTAATCAGGGTGTCCAGGGTTCGAGTCCCTGATGGCCCACCATGTGAAAACTGCGATGCCGCCGCCGAGGCGGTTTTTTTTATGCCTGATTTTATTTTTTGGCCGCGGATGTTTCGCACGGTCCCCATGTGTTGGGCTGTGTTTGACGTGACTTTTAATGTTATCCGGCGGGATAGAAATACGGCTGAGTCTTAAAAAACGGCGATATGTTAGGCGATATGTTAAAGGGAAGGTTGATATCATTTAATATAAATCGGGAACAGAGAGGCAAACACGATGGAAAAAGGGCAAGACTTGCGAGGACGATTGTCGGAATATGGAATTTTACCGATACAGATTTTCTTTTTGTATGCAGAGCTTTGGTTGCTGATCAAATGGGACAGTGCGGTTTATCAATCGGCGGCAAAGGCCGGCCTGGGTGCGGCGGCGAAATGCGTCGGCATTTTGTATTTGTGCCTGGCCGTCTTTAATCTGATATGGTCATTGGTTCACAGTGCGCCAAGATACAAAAACCTCCTGATGGCCGGCATGGTGATCAACAAATATCTGGCGATTCCGTTTTATATCGGTATTTTTTTATTGGGGTTTGTAATATCGGCGACACTGCTTTTTGTCGGCGGCCCGCTGTCCGGCGGCGCCATCATGGTGTTTGATTATTTGATTCTGCTGTCGCTGATACCTTATAGCCTGGGTTATCTCATTTGCAAACTTCGAAGCGGCGAGCTGAGCGTCATCAAATTTATTTTGCATCTCCTGCTGCAGGGGATGTTTTGTTTGGATGTGGTGGACACCATGTATTTAACGGCGATTGGCGAAGGCAAATGGAAAAAAGCGGCGGTTGCGGTGATCATGGGCATCATTCTGATTATTTTGGGGCTGCTTTTATATTTGAGAAAATGAACGTGACCCGCGTTCAAAAGACAAGTCATGCAATGGGAACCGAAGGAAGGGAGAATCCGATTATGCTGAAAAAAGGCGTTGTCATCGTCATAACCGCATTGATCATTGCGATGAGTGCGGCCGGATGCGGCAAGGGTGGGCGTCAAATCCGGCAAGGGCCGACCAAGGCCAGGCCGTCGGCCAGTCGGATGGTCACGATCGATTACGGTCGCTTTTCGATCCCGAAAGGCTGGAAAAAAGACGCCGGCCACTCGACCTCGGTCAAACCGTTTTTCGTTCTCAGCGATTACAAGGGCAATGGGGTCCCGAACAACATTTCAGTGACATGCGGACGCAACCACTATGCAAAAGAACAGGCGACGGATTTTGGACGGGCGATTATGACGCGGCTGGCCGCACAGACACAGGGGCGATCGATGGTCAGATCACGGCGTCAGGCACCACAACCAAAAGCGGAGAAACCGTGCTGGTGTATCATCTCCCGATGGCGGACCGCGTTGGCACCCAATATTATATCGTGGGGGAACAGCGCTATGTGCTGGTTTATGAGACCAATGTGGACGGCTCCGATGAATGCGATGCAGCCGCCCGGCATATGGTGAAAAGTTTTAAGTGGGCGCCATAAACGGCCTGAGCATATTGGGCGGCAGCGAATGAAAGAAAAGCGGGCAGTACGGCCGTTCAGAATTTGCAGCAAAGCGATTTGAGCGCATAAGGGGATCAAAAATCAAAGATCTGGATTTTGCATAGCGCAAAATTCAGGCCCTTTAGTTTGGGATATCGGCTGCGGTCAAGAGAAAAAAGCTTTATTAGGCGAAATAAATGGGGACTTGCAAAAAAGAGGACAAAGAATTATAATTTTAAGTAAAGAATTTATACTTTTAAACGCACCTGTTTCAGGGAAGGAGTTGTTACTTTATGATTAGTTTTTTTATTTGTTTGTTGATCCTGATTGCCAGTTATTTTACATACGGCAAATTGGTAGACAAAACCTTCGGGCCGGACGACCGTGAGACGCCGGCCGTGGCCATTAATGACGGCGTTGATTACGTGGTGATGCCCGCGTGGAAGATGTTTTTGGTTCAATTGCTGAATATTGCGGGTCTGGGCCCGATTTTCGGGGCATTGCAGGGTGCGCTGTGGGGACCCGTCGTTTTTCTCTGGATCACCTTTGGAACGGTGTTTGCCGGAGGGGTTCACGATTATTTCTCAGGGATGCTGTCTGAACGCAATGAGGGCAAATCGATTGCCGAAGTGACAGGGATTTATCTCGGCCATACCATGCAGCAGATCATGCGGTTTTTCTCGGTTATTCTTTTGATCATGGTGGGAACGGTTTTTGCCGTGGGACCGGCCGGTTTAATAGTGGAACTTCTGGTAAAAAGAGGCGTCAGCGGGACCTTTGCCTCGACAACGGTGTGGCTGGCGATCATCTTTGCGTACTACTTTATCGCCACCTTTATTTCGATCGATAAAATCATCGGCAGAATTTACCCGATCTTCGGCATTTGCTTGATCATCATGGCCATCGGCGTTGCAATTGGGCTGCCGCTGAACGGTTATCATACGCCGGAATTGTGGAGTCATTTTTATAATATGCATCCCAGCGGCACGCCAATCTGGAGTTTTATGTTTATCACGGTTGCCTGCGGAGCGGTTTCCGGGTTCCATGCGACCCAGTCGCCGCTGATGGCCCGGTGTTTGAAAAGTGAAAAACAAGGCCGTTTCGTGTTTTATGGCGCGATGGTGGCTGAAGGGGTCATCGCCTTGGTGTGGGCTGCGGCTGGCTGCTCGCTGTATAAGGTGACCGGCGGACTGAATGCCGGCCTGGCGACAGCGCTGCAGGCCGGGCAGTCGGCGGCCATTTATGATGTCTGCATTAAAACGATGGGATCGGTTGGCGTGATCCTCGCCATGATTGGTGTGGTGGTTTGCCCGATCACCTCTGGCGATACGGCTTTCCGTTCCGCAAGACTGACCTTGTCGGACTGGATTGGCATCAGTCAGAAGCGGGCCGTCGATCGCCTGAAGCTGTGTATCCCTTGCTTTGCCATCGGCGGTTTTCTCGGCTTTGGACAATCTTTCGGCTTATTCTCCTATCAGGTGATCTGGCGTTATTTTTCATTCTCCAATCAGGCCCTGGCGATGCTGACGCTTTGGTGCGGCGCTTCCTTCCTGGCGAGGGAAAAGAAAAATTACTGGATCGCGGCGGTTCCGGCGGCGTTCATGTCGGCGGTTACGAGCACCTACTTTGTGATGGCACCGGAATGCCTGGGCTTGATTCCGTCTTTGACGAATAACACGATGGTGGCTTATCCGGTGGGCATTATCTTCGCCGTTTTCTGTCTGGCGTTGTTCATGCGGCATGTCAGCAGGATCAAACGCGAAAAGGAGGTTGTTCAGTCTGTGTGACAGTGCGGAGAAAAGACCGGCATCCGTTTGGAAAACAGAGACACATCGGCCCCGATCCTGTTCTTTAACGGCTCGGGTTGGTCTCTCGATGCGTTGGCGTTCTGTGTTTAATGAACGCCTGCGCGAAGAGACGGACCGCAGCGGAGGATCTTCTTTTAGTGGGGTGTTCCCATCCATCAGGATGGCGTCTAAAGCACCGGGGGGGGGATCCTCTTTTTGCCGAGGGCGTTTAGCAATAGCGTGAAGGCACGGAGAATCAGCTTTTGAGGATTGGCGCAAAGTGCGGTTATTTTTGGATGGCTGAAGTTGTGATGTAAGGAAAGAATGATCATGGGACTTATCAAACCGACTTTGATCGGAAAACGGCCGCTGGAAAGCGAGGAACTTCGGCAGGATCGCCGAAAATGCTTGAAAATCGGCCCCTGCGGCATCGGTGAGAAGGCTTTGTATCTGAACAGTTTTTTTATCGATCGACGGTATTACGTCCGCTATGAAGATATCGCGCGGGTATGGAAGCGCATCGCCATGTCCAAGGGCGGCTTTACGGGGAAGGGTGTTTTCGGATCGATGGCCTATTTCGTGGTGAAATTAAAAGACGGCCGGGAGATCCAATGCAATTTCAAGCATGAACAGAACGTGGATATTCTGCTCGCGCGCATGGCCAGGCATCATCCGGGCATCCCGACACAAAGTGAAGAAGCAGAACGGAAACTTCGGGCGGCGGAGCGGGAAGAGAGAAAAAAGTATCGTGCGCACCTGTCTGAATCGGCGGAAAAGGCCGTTGCCGACCTGAAAAGATGTCAGGAAGCATTGCAGATACAGCCGGCGCTTTATGAGAGGCTTGCGGCCGCGGCCAGGCAGAAGCGGGTGATCGACAGCATCGGCGCGACGTATAAGACCGCGGCGCTTGTGATTTTGCTGCTCGCGATGGGGGCGGTGGCCTTTGGCGTTTATGCTTTGATGCAGCACCGCGGCGTCGCGATTTATTTTGTGCTGTTTGGCATCGCGTTCATGTTTACCATTATGGCCGCCGGCGTGCTCCCCACGGGACGGCGCAACAAGCGGACGGCGGCGAAAGAATACGAGACGGCCAAAAAGGCGTGCGAGGATTATGTCGATACGATCGATCATTTTCCCATTCCGGGGCATTATGCCCATCCCATCGTGCTGGAACGGATGATTCGCGCCATTCGCATGGGGCGGTGCGAGACGGCGGCGGAGGCGTTTGAGACGGTGAAGGCGGATTTGAAGGCGCTGAACGATCAGGTGACGGTCTCCCAGAAAGAATACGATGAGGTTGTCGCGGTCAAGCCGCTTTTTCTGGTCATGGCTTATCAATAAAGCGCACGGCGGACATAAGGAGATGATGTGATGAAGGCGGACAACTTGCTCCGGGAGGTCGGCGTTTCCCCGGAAGTTATGGAGAAAGTCCGGAAATTCCGTCGGGAGAACCAGCCCGACAGCGCGTTTGAAAACCGAATGCCGAAACCGGAATATATTTATTACGGCGAAAAGGTGTGGCACCAGGCGTTGGCAGCGCTGCTCGCGGGCAGCAATCTGCTTCTGACGGGGCCCAAGGCAACGGGGAAAAATGTGCTGGCGGAATGCCTGGCCTTTGTCATGGAAAGGCCGGAATGGAACGTGAGCTTTCATATTAATGTGGATGCGGCTTACCTGATCGGGACCGATACGTATGACGGGTCCCGGGTTGTTTTCCGGCCGGGACCGATTTACGCCTGTGCCCGAAGCGGCGGATTTGGCATATTGGATGAAGTGAACATGGCGAAAAACGAAGCGCTGGCGGTTTTGCACGCGACCCTCGATTACCGTCGCGTCATTGATGTGCCGGGGTATCAGAAGATCGACGTTTCCGAAGCGACGCGGTTTATCGGCACGATGAATAACGGCTACGCGGGGACGCGGGACCTGAACGAGGCCCTCGTGTCGCGGTTTGCCGTGATAGAGATGCCGGTTATTGCGGAATCGGATCTGAAAAAACTGATGGCAACCGCTCATCCCGACATCCAGCCCGAGATTGGCGAGCAGCTGGTTACGCTGTTTTATGAGCTGCAGAAAAAAGCGGCGCAGGCGGAAATTTCAGAGCGGGCGGTGGATCTCCGGGGCATTCTGGAGAGTCTGCGATTGGTTCGAAACGGCTTGACCATGGGCGAGGCGCTGGAAATGTGTGTTGTGAACAAAAGCTTCGATCCCTATGAGCGGGCATTGATCGCAGACGTTATTCGCGCGCGGATGCCGTCGGATCTCACGCCGGCGCTGGTGTTTAACGGCTGAAAGATGATGAATCGGTATAACAGCCCGCAGCAGAGAAGAGCCCTGAACATCATATGGAATGCGGCGGGACAATATGATCTGGATCCGCCGTTTATGGCGTTGGGCGAAGACGATGCGGCGGATTTTTATCTTAATATCGTGATCGGGTTATCGCTGAAATGGCTGGATCCTGAAGAGATGGCGGTGTTTTTTGCTTCTTATCAGCATGCCGCGAGGGCGGCGGCCTACGATACGCTGGTGTGGCTGACCTTAGAAAATTGGCTCTATTATCAGGAGCGGACGCAGCGCCCTGTGCTCACGTCACTGCGAAAAGAGCACGCCCGGAGCTTTATGCAGGCGCGAGATGCGCGCCGGACGGCGTATCGCGAGCAGAAGAATGCGCAGGGCTTTGAACAGGCGGCTTACCGATGGGCGTCGGTGCTCGAAGCCAAACCGCCGCGGCTTTTGCCGAAAGCCAGGAAACTGGCGGCCATGCTGGCATATCGGCAAAAAGGGGCGTCGACACAGGCGGTCATCAGCCATTTGAAGGATGTTTTGATGACGGGGTTTCATTTTTCGGATTTTAATCTGGAGGCGCAGCGGGGACGCGACGTGTCAGGACCGCTGAAAGATTTTCTCGACAGGGTGCTGCGTCGCGAAATCTACCATCAGGATTCGCTTTTGACGCGAAACGATTTGTTCTTTTCGGATGCGGACAAAGCCGGCGGCGGACGCTTCGGGGACCGTCACGAATCGGAGCGAGATGCGGGCGATGCGGCGTATATCCAGGCGTGCTTTGGGCCGTGCATTTATCCCGAGGGCGCGATGAAAATCCTGGAAAACGATTTGTGCACGGAGGATCACGCCTATTGCCGGCTGTGGATTGCGAAGGTGAAATCGCCGCCGGCGCATCTGAAGCTGAAGGAAGCCGCTTTGGTGAATCGGCAGATGCGGCAGCAGACAGCGGCGAACCGTGCTTATTATCAAAAGTTTCGCCTGGCGATGGCGGCGGCAACGCGAAAGCTGACGGCGGCGCTCAAAACCATTCTGGCGAGCTATATGGCGCCGCTGCCGGTCGTGTCCCGCGCGGGCCGGCTGGATGTTCGAAAGGCGTATCGGCTGAAGCTGCTCGGGGAAACGACGGTGTTTACCCGGCCGGGCGACGAGGTCGAGAATGCCCTGGCGGTGACCATCCTCCTGGATGCGTCGGCATCCCGGCTGCCGTATCAGGAACAGATTGCCGCGCAAAGTCATGTTCTGGTCAAGAGTTTAACGAATGTGCAGATTCAAACGAGGATCATAGCCTTTCATTCGCTGCGAGGCTACACGGTGCTGCAGATGCTTAAGGATTACGGCGATCGGGATCTCAGCGGCATCTTCCATTACACCGCCGCCGGGTGGAATCGCGACGGTCTGGCATTGCTTGCCGCCGGCCGGCTGATGGCCGGGGGAGATGACGAAACAAAACGGATTCTTCTGGTGATGACGGATGCCCATCCGGATGACAGCACCAGGATGCCTCCGGAGACGGGAAGCATTTTTGATCGGGGCTACGGCGGTCTGGAAGGCATCAAAAGCACCAAAAGCGCGGTGAAACAATTAAAAGCCGGAGGGATTCATGTGGGCGCTGTATACACCGGACCCAATATGTATGTGGAAAATGTCCGGGATATTTACGGCGCCGATTATGTTCGCGTCCAAAAGATATCGCAACTGGCGGACGGGATCAGTTCTCTGCTTCAGGCGATCCTGAGAACGATGCGCAATTAGGAGGTGACGCGCGATGTTTTTCCGACAAAAGATGACGATGATCTATCAGAAGAAAGACCGGGACACCTGGCGGCAGATCAGGAAGGCCTTGAAGCAGGAAGGGATTCGTCCGGTGCGGGCCGGCCATTATTATGCGGATCCGGTGGGCATTAACGGGATTGGCGGCATGGTCGACCCGCGGGATTTCGGCGCCGGGCATCCAATCGACAGGGATATTTATTTTATCGAAGTGCGCAGATGTGATGCGGAAGCGGCCCGAAGAGCGATTTTGAAGCACGGTCTCGTCGCGGTTGTCGATTCTGATGTCGCCAAAGACGCGCCCGCGCGTAATCGCCGGCCGCCGGAATAAAAATACGGGCTGCAGCGATAATGCTCATTTCGAGAAGGGCGGCGAAGGCGTGTGTTCGAATTGCGGCATGCTGCTAAAAGCGGGGACGGTTTTATTGTAGCCGAAATGCCGGCAAGCGCAAGGGCAATGTCGGGAAGGCTGCCGCTCCGAAAAAATTCAATGGCCGCGTTGGCTTTTTGAGGTTCGCGGCGGACACGGATTGTGCTACAATAAAACCAAACCAAAATTTTGATGAGAACGGGAGGCAATCATGAAAATTGTTTTGTTGGAACCTTTGGGCATCGGTCGGGAAAAGCTTGACGCGCTGGGCAAGACCCTAACGGATCAAGGGCACGCCTTTACGGCCTACGATACGCTGGCGGCGGACGCGGCCGAACAGACCGCGCGCATCGGCGACGCCGACGTGGTGATGATCGCCAATCATCCCCTGCCGGGAGCGGTGATCGACGCGGCGCCGAATCTGAAGATGATCTCCGTGGCCTTTGTGGGCATCGACCACGTGGATGTGGATACCTGCAGGCGGCGGGGCATCGTGATCGCCAACACCGGCGGTTATTGCGACGACGCCGTGGCGGAGCTGGCCATCGGGCTGACCCTGGCCTGCCTGCGAAATATTACCTGCTGCGACGCGGCGGTGCAGGCCGGGGCGGGCAAGGGCGACCTCGCCGGATTCGAGCTGGCGGGCAAGACCGCTGGCATCGTGGGGACCGGGGCCATCGGTCTGCGCACGGCGGCCATTTTCAAGGCCTTTAGCTGCCGGCTCATCGGCTACAGCCGCAGCGAAAAGCCCGAGGCAAAGGCTCTCGGCTTGGTTTACAAGCCGCTTGACGCCGTGATGGCCGAGGCGGATATCGTCTCGGTGCATACCCCGCTCACGCCGGACACCCGCGGCCTGATTGGCGCGGAGGCCATCAATGCGATGAAGCCCGGAGCGATCCTGATCAACACCGCCCGGGGGCCGGTGGTGGATACCGAGGCCCTGGCGGCGGCCCTGCGGGCCGGGCGCATCCAGGCGGGCATCGACGTGTATGAGGCGGATCCGCCGCTGCCGGCCGGTCATCCGCTGTTGGGGGCGCCCAATCTGGTGTGCACCCCCCATGTGGGCTTCGACACGAAGGAATCCATTGACCGCCGGGCCGATATGGTGTTCGAAAATGTCACGGCCTGGATGGCGGGCCATCCGGTGCGCCGGATGCTTTAAAATAAAACGCGGCAAAAAACGCGATCGTCCGATGGGAGGCGGTCGCGTTTTATTTTTTGGATTACCCTTTGCTGCGGCGACTTTCTCTGAAGGGCATCGGCGTGGGGACGGCGCATCAAAAATTCCGGGAGAGGTGGGACAAAAAGCGCCCGTCCGGCAGGAACCGACGCGGACAGCCGGCGCTCCCGATGCGGCCAATTTGGCCGGTTTTCATTATTGTTATATATAAAACATAAATATAAAAGGCGCGCACGCGAGAAAAGCGAAAAAACAGCCGGCGGGGCAGAAGTGTCTGTCCCGATTTTTGGACACATTTCCCCGACTTGCCCTTGCGCTTCGTTTTGAAGAGAGTATCCTAAGGACGGATACGGCAAAACCGGGCAATAAAAAACATCCGGGGGTGTCGGATGTCGGCGGCCGTGCTTTAATGTCCTTCAGGCTGAATGCCGGACGCCTCTCAGCCGTAGTAGTCCCGGGCGCGTTTGCGGCGGCGCAGCTCTCCTTTGAGCCAGGCAAAGGTGGCCGCTTCGCCCTCGTCCCGCAGCATGATCAAAAGCCGGGACAGCTCCTCGTGGGTTTTAGGATGCAGATAGGGCGAGCCCTCGATGCCGGCGTGATAATACTGCCAGGGATGGCCGGGATCGTAGGCCGCGCCCCGGTAGACCTTGGAGGCGGCGAGCCGGTCGCAAAACATTTCGGCCACGTAGCGGTAGGGCATGCGAAAGCCGACCAGCCGGTGATCGCCGTCGAGACTCATGTCGATCCAATATTCAAAATGGTGCTTGTTGCGCCCCTTGTGGTGCAGCCAGGCGCGGGAGATGCCCGTTTGGCGGCGGGATTCGGCATTGGGGCTGTGGGTCCCGGTATAAAAGCGCACCCCGGTCATAAATTCGCTGGGACTGTACTTGCTCAAGTCGTGGAGCAGGCCCTGTTTGTAAAGGCCGACGCGGAAGCAGTGGCGCATCACCAGCGCCTTGTGGCGGGTGATGGTTAAAAAATGGCGCCAGCCGTTGGCAAGCGTCCGGCGAAAGCCGAGTGCCGGCGTCCGGGCCGCAGGGTTTTCGGATGATGAAGATGATGCGTGCATGGGGAAATCCTTTCACGAAATCGATTGGCGGACCGGCCGGGCTTCGGCTTTGCGGCGCATATCGGCAAACATCCAGCGAAACATAAGCACGGAGACAATGCCGGCCGCAAGCCAGGCCGCCGGGTCACAGGCCGCGGCCACCGGAAAGCTGTGCAGCCGCATGCCGGCCGCGGCGGCGAGGCCCCGGGCGAGAAGCTCCGTCAGGCCGCAGGCCAGCGGCAGCATGGCGTAGCCGCAGCCTTCCATGCCGCTGCGAAAAATAAAAATCATCGCCAGGGGGACGTAGCAGGTGATGCAGATGCGGGCGTAGGCGCCCGCCCAAGGCATCATCGCCGGCAGCCCCGCGTCGCCGGAGAAGAACAATCCCATCAGCGCGCGCAGGGGGAAAACCATCAGCCCCATGGCGATCACCGAATATATCAACTCGATGATCACCGCCAGGCGCACGCCGGCTTTGATCCGGTCGAAGCGGCCGGCGCCGCGGTTCTGCCCGCAATAGGTGGCCATGGTCTGGCCCATGGCGATCATGCCCTGCATCAGCAGGCTCTGGATCTTGGAAGCGGCCGTGAAAGCGGCGACTGCCGTGGCACCGAAGAGGTTGATGGCCGCCTGCTGAATCATGATGCCCGAATCGGTAATGGCGTATTGCAGGGCCATGGGCAGGCCCATTTTCAGTTCAAAGCGAAGCACCGCTCCCCGGGGGCGCCACTCGCTCTTCCGGGGGATCAGCCCGGGCACCCGCCGCCAGATATAAAGGGCGCAGAGCAGCGCCGAAATCCCCTGGGCCAGCACGGTGGCCCGGGCGGCGCCGGCCACGCCCATGCCGAAGCGGATGATGAACAGCAAATCCAGCCCCACGTTCAGGCAGGCGGAGAAAATCAAAAAAAACAGCGGCGCCCGGCTGTTGCCCACCGCCCGCAGGTAGGCTGAGAACAGGTTGTAAAACACGGTGCAGACGGTCCCGGCGCAGATGATTTTTATATAGGTGGCCGCGTCCGGGAAGATGGCGGTCGGGGTGTTCATCCAGGTGAGCACGACCGGCACCATGGGGAGAAACAGCGCGGTGAGCAGCGCCGTGAGGCCAAGCCCCAAAAGGATCCCTCCGGAAACCGAGGCGCGCACGCCCTCGGCATCCTTCGCGCCGTAGCGCTGGGCCGTGAGCACGGTAAAGCCGGCGGTGATGCCGATGGCGAAGCCCGTCACCAGATACATAAAGCCACCGGTGGCACCCACGGCGGCCAGGGCGTTTTCGCCCAGAGTGCGGCCGACGATGATGGTGTCGGCCATGTTGTAAAGCCGCTGAAAAATATCGCCGATGAGCAGCGGCAGCATAAAGCGCATCAGCATCGGGAAGATAGGTCCCCGGGTCATGTCAGTCGGCATGGCGGCCTCCTTTCAGAAGATGGTTCGTGGGATGATTTGCGCGCAGATCTGCGCGTTTCGTCCGGATAACGTTCCTATTGTACCATGGCGGCGAAAACTTGCCAGCGGTAAACCATCTCAAAAAATAAAAAAAGCCCGGGATTTGAACCGGGATTAACGCGCGGCGAGTCTGACCATCTGCAGAAGGTGATAGCCGGTTTGGAAGGGCGCCGGCGCCAGCAGATCAAAGGCGGCTTTCATCAAAATCCGGCCGGCCTGCCGGTGCTTGAGATCGGGAGCGCATTTTTTTTGTCGGCAGCGTTTCTCGGAGATAAAATTTTGCCGGGATCGGGTCGAAACCGCAAGGCGTGAAAGATCCAGTGCCGCCAGCCGGGTCAGAAGGGCCCTGCGCTCGCCGGTATATTCGATGGCGACGGAGGCGATCTGAGGCGTGATGGCCACCCCGTCGATGCCCGGCCATCCGGCGATGGTCAGACGGAGCTTATCCGCGGTGAGGCGGGACAATTTGCGCCGTTCCAGGCGGATGCGCAGGCGGCGGGCCGTTTCGTGGGCAATGGTAAATTTCATGGGAAGCCTCCTCTTTCTCGGCGGATCGTCATCGACGGTGCAAGTGCAGCAAAAAGTAAACGTCGTTTGACAATAAAGTCATTGTACCGGAAAAAGCCTGGGAAGTCAACGCCATCTAACACAAAACTGCGCATAAAAAACCGACGGCCGAAGCCACCGGGCGATTTCATCAGGCGCGCTGCTTGTTGTGCATATTGTTTTTGTGGTTAACCAGGGAATGGGCTTTGTTCTCCGACACGCGAAGCTTGTCGTTGATGTCGATAAAATCAGTATCGCTCATATCGGCGATTTCCGAGCCGATTCTCGGCGCGTCATATTTGGTGGAGAGCACCTCCCGGGGGGATTCGAGTTCTTCTTTGGTGAAAGGGAAGACATCACCGGGCTCCCGCAGATACATGAGCAGGTCCCAAAGGCCCTCTCCCGTCCAGGAGGATACCGGGAAAATGGGTTTGGCCCCGGTGAGCTTGAGCCACGCGATGGCCTGGGGCACATTGGCGCCGGGGGCGTCGATCTGGGTGACGATGCCAATGACCGGGCGGGCGGAGACGCCGTCGATGGCCGGGGGATACAGGGAATACTGCTCGCAGGCGTTGATGAGTAGCGCCACGATATCCGCCTCGTAGGAATACAGAGCCAGGGCGCGAGCGAGGTCGGCCTCTTCGGCGTATTCGCCCGGCGTGTCGATGATGACGTCAAAATAATTGACGGCCTGGGTTTTTTCGTATTGAATCTTTTTGCCTTTCAGGGCTTGCTTGAGCGTGGTCTTGCCACATTCGGAGCGCCCTATCAGAACCATTTTTTTCATAACGATGCTCCTGTTTCAAATCAAGCGCCGCAGCGGGCGCCGGTAACCTGTGTTTGATGGATATTATAACACAAGTTCGGCAGATTATTTTGGCCTGAACAGGGAATAATTCGGCGCTACAGCCGCGGATGAAAATTTTCAAAGCGGCTTTCGGCCGCGAGGAGGCAATCGGCGACGAACCTGTAACCGGTGCAAGTTACACTGAAATAAAAACATTGGCGGCTAATTATTTGTCATCCGGTTGACGCGGCGGGAGGGAGGGCGTAGGATGGGGGCACCAAAGAAAAAGGGAGGTCCAATACGATGACGTTAAGTAAAAAAGGCATGCCTGTTGTGTGGCCTGTCGTTGCGATGTTGATGCTCATCTGGCCTGTCGGCGTTTTTCTCATGTGGTATTATACTAATTGGCACCGCTCGGTGAAGTGGGCGATCACTCTCGCCTTTATCACGGTGACCGCCGCGCGGCTGTCACTTTATTCCATCACGCTGCTGTAAGACGGCGGGGATGCCGAATGATTTTGAATTTGATTTCTCAATATTTAACCGGCTCTGGCCGGTTTTTTGTGTTCCGGCTTTAAAAGGATGGGCCCAGTATGGTACACTGCACAGGGCGGCTCATGGCAGTTGGGGCTCGCGCGCGCCGAATGGCGAGCACAGCACCACCTAAAATCAAGAGGCCGCCGAAAAGCTCGCCCAGGCTCAGGCGTTCGCCGAGGAGGATCACCGCGAAAACCACCGCCGACAGCGGCTCCAGATATCCGAGGATCGACACGGTGTCGACGGGGAGGCGGGCCAGATCAGAAAAATATAGATAGCAACCCATGCCGGTGTTCACGATGCCCAAAAAGAGCATCCAAAACCACTGGCCGCCCCCGACGGGAAACGTGAGCCCCTGGGTCGGCAACAGATAAAGCGCCACCGTTAGAAAGCTGACCGCCAGCTGGAGCAGGGCGTTTTTAAGCCCGGTGATGTGCGGCGCCTTCATCGTGAAGATAACCATCAGCGCATGGAGGACAGCGGAGGCAAAGCCGCAGGCGAGGCCTACCGCACTTATGCGGGAATAGTCCGTCAAGCCCGGAAGCGAAACCAGAAGAATGCCGGCAAACACGGTGGCAAAGCAGAGGATTTGGCGGGGGGAGAGCTGCTCCCGGAAAACAAAAGGCGCACAGAGCATCACGAGCACCGGCCCACAATAATAGGTGATGGAGGACAGTCCCACGCCGATGCGCCGGTACGCCTCGTATAAAAAGATCCATGACAGTCCCATAACCACGCCGGACAGTGCGGCGAAAAGCAGGTCCTGCCGGTGCTTTTTGAGGGAGAGGGGCCGCTTTTTTGTCGCAAAGAGCGCGAACAGAAACATCGTGCCGAAAAGGGTGCGCCAGAAAACGATGGCCGCACTGAAAAGGTGAATTTTATCGGCGACGATGCCGTTGAGGCCGAAGAGCAAAAGACCGGCGGTGTATTTGGCGACGGCGGCGCCGCGGTTGGAACTAAACTGCAAGGCATGCATGGTGATTCTCGCTTTCTTTGAGGATTACCCCCAGCTTAGCACAACGGGAACGATTTGAAAAACGAAATAATCGCATACATAGCATGAGGAAACCAGATAAATGATCGACGCTAATTTACAAAAATATTTGGCCTTTGTTAAAACCGTGGAATTGGGGAGCTTTTCTCGGGCGGCTATGGCCCTGGACTATTCCCAGTCGGGCATCAGCCGGATGATCCGCGACCTCGAGGACGAATGGCGGCTCATCCTGCTGGAGCGGGACCGCACCGGCGTGCGCCTGACCTCCGACGGCATGCGCCTTTTGCCCTATGCTCGAGGACTTTGCCAGGCATATTTTCGCATGCAAGAGCAGGTAGACGCGGTAAACGGCATCCAAAAGGGACTCATCCGCATCGGGACCTTTTCCAGCGTGGCCACCCATTGGCTGCCCCGCATTATCAAGCGCTTTGAGCAGGACTATCCCGGCATCGACTACGAGCTTTTGCTGGGAGACTATTCGGAGATTGAGGGCTGGATCGCCGAAGGTCGGGTGGATTTGGGGTTCTTGCGCCTGCCGACCCGGCCGGCCTTCGAGACGATTCCCCTCGCGGCGGACGAGCTCATGGCGGTGATCCCCAAGGATCATCCCCTGGCGGGGCGGGCGGCCTTTCCCGTGGCGGCCTTTGCCAAGGAGCCCTTCATGTTGCTGGAAAAAGGCGGCAAGGCGGAGATTTCGGCCGTCTTCGAGGCACGCGGCCTGACCCCGCAGGTGAAATTCACGGTCTGGGACGATTATGCGGTGATGTCCATGGTGGAGCAGGGACTTGGCATCAGCATCCTGCCCAGTCTGATTTTGCGCCGCATCCCCTACAACGTGGTGATTCGCCCGCTGGATCACCCGGCGTATCGTCAGATTGGTCTCGCGCTGCAAAATCGCGGGACGGCTTCAGCTGCGGTCAAAGTGTTTTTGAATTATCTGGAATATCGGGAAGATTTGGGATCGCCGCGGTGGGAAGTCAGCGGGCAGAATTCGGAAAGGGAGCAGGATCATGTTTGAAAATCCCAGAGAAACGTTAATCGAGAAGCGGCAGGAACGCATGCTGGCCTTTTTCGACGCGGTGCTCGCCATCGCGATTACCGTCATGGCGCTGGAGATCGCCGTGCCGGCGCTGGGCAATCTCCGCTCGGCGGCCACCCAGGCCTTTGTCATCCGGCTCACGGGTTATCTCATCAGCTTTGTGGTGCTGGGGATGATCTGGTACGTCCACACCAATTTTTTCACCTATTATTCCTTTGTGGGCAACAGCTCGGAAATTTTGCTCCACTTCCTGCTGATGTTTCTTATTACCCTGTTCCAGCCGGCGACTTTGGCCCTGGGCGAGCATCCGGCAGACTGGGGTGTCAAGGGGCTGTATCTGGGGCTTTTCTTGGCCATCAACGCGCTGAACATCGGCATTTTGCTGATGGTGCGGCGGGAGAACGACGCGGTTCAGGAAGAGCGGGACGGCTTTAACGAGGCGATTAAAGAGGTGATGAAAAACAATCCTCATCCCGGAGCCCGGGACATCACCCGGATGATGCGCGTGATGTATCACATTAAAAACCCGGCCCGGCTCATGGCGTCGCTGAAAGATCAGCTGCCGGAGGAATACCGTCATCTGCTCGAGGATTATCAGGAGGAGCGCCAGGCCAGCTATCTGTTTTCTCTGCGCTCGACCCTGGTGTGGATGGCCTTCGTCAGCCTGGCGGCCATCTGCCTGATGACCAATATCTGGCTGTGCTATGCGGCGCTGGCTGGGGGATTGGTCGCCGTTCATGGGATCAAGACCCGCTGTCGCATCAAAAGACGATCGGGCGAGCAATGCGATATCGCGTGAGAGGTCGAGATGCAATGTACTTTTTTAGGCACGGGCAACGCCATGGCGACTCGGTGCTACAATACCTGTTTTGCCCTGCGCGACGGTGATAAGACCCTGCTGGTAGACGGGGGCGGTGGATCCGGGATTTTGGCGCAGCTCGAGCGGGCAGGCATCGATATGGCGGATATTCACGATATCGTGGTGACCCACAAACACATCGACCATCTGCTCGGCGTCATTTGGATGGTGCGGTGCATCGCCCGGCAAATGGGCAGGGGCGCCTATCCCGGCGAAGCGCGCATTCACGCCCACGACGAAGGCATCACCCTGATCTCGGTCCTTTGCCGCAGCCTGCTGGATCCCGGGGAGACCCGCTTTCTGGGCGGTCGGATTCACCTGATCCCCGTGGCGGACGGCGAGACCCGGGAGATCCTCGGCCGGCCGTTCACCTTTTTTGATATCCATTCCGTCAAGGCGAAGCAATTCGGCTTTGTAATGGCCGATGCAAAGGATCGGCGGCTGGTGTGCTGCGGCGACGAGCCCTGCCGTCCCCCGGCGGAGAAATACGCCCGGGGCGCCGACTGGCTGTTGCATGAGGCCTTTTGCCTCGAGGCCGAAGCCGAACGCTTTCGCCCTGCCGAAAAGCATCATTCCACGGTGAAAAACGCCTGCGAGCTCGCGGCGGCTCTCGGAGTTCGGCATCTGGTGCTCTATCACACGGAGGACAGCGATCTCGCCCGCCGCAAAGCCCGCTACGCCGCGGAAGGAAAATGCTATTACGCCGGGGATCTGCACGTGCCCGACGACCTCGAGACGCTTTCGCTTTAAGCCGCCGGTGTTCCAAATTTAGTGCACGGCCGGCGAAAAAAGCTTGACAAAAAAGGGGCAATGCGCATTGTTCGCGTGTTTCTCGCACATTTGAAGAAAAATTAACGAGGGGTGGAATGGCGAAAAAGCGCCAAAACAGCCGTATTCAGCGGCGGATATTCAGGGCGCTTGGCAAAACGCTAGCGCACGAAGGCGCCGAGTTATCGACTCTGATAAAAAAATATCATTTTCAGTGGAGGGCGATAAGCTTTTCAATCGCCTGTAACCATGAAAACGTGTTTGAAAATTTAAAAAAAGCTCTTGCCAAACAAAAATAAAAGGCTTATACTAATCCCAATTTAATAAGCCATGAAATCAGGACATGATTTTTTTCGGTATCGAATTGGAAACGACACGTGAAGAGCCATGTGCGAACAACACACGAAAAAAGACTCTGGAGCAGTCATCGTGTGTTGTTTTTTAGTGCTTAAATTCATTTTCATATTAATAGCGGAGGGAAAAATGCCCCAGAACAAATTTCAAGACTTTATTTTAACGCTGATGATGGCCGGCCTGATGGTCTACGCGATGATTTGCTACAATATCTGCCTGAACATCGGCGGGATGCAGAACGCCGTCTTTTTAAAGGCCTTTTTGGAGCTGAAGATCATGTGGCCGGTGGCCGTCATGCTCGAGATGCTCGTGGCCGGGCGGCTAGCGATGAAGCTGACCTTTCGCCTGTTCACCCCGGGCCGGGACAATCCCGCCTGGATCATCCTGGGGATCTCGGCGATGACGGTGTGCGTCATGTGCCCGCTGATGAGCCTCGCGGCGACGCTTTTGTTCAAGCATCCGGGGAATCAGATCGTGGCGGTTTGGCTGCAGACCCTCGCGATGAATTTCCCGATGGCCCTTTGTTTTCAGCTGTTTTTCTGCGGGCCCTTCGTCCGGATGCTCTTCCGGAGGATTTTTGCGAAGCAGCTCGCGCCGTCGCAGCCGACAGCAGACCGGGCCTGACCCGGCAGCCGCCTGACGGGCGGCGGCATGTATTTTATCAAGCGGACTGACGCTGAAGGGAAGTGATCAATTGGGCAATCTTTCAAAGGATTTGCAGGCTCAGCTGCACGTGGCGACGGCCATCCGTCTGAAACTGGGCGGCGTGACCATCGGCATTTCCGAATCGGTGGTGGTCACCTGGATCATCATGGCGGTTCTGGTGGGGCTCGCGATTTTCATGACGCATGGCCTTTCCGCCGAGCACCCGGGCAAAAAGCAGCTGATTCTGGAGTCGGTGATGGGTTGGTGCCACGATTTCTTTTACGAGATCCTCGGGGAAGACGGCAAGCGCTATATTCCGTATTTAACGACGGTGCTGCTTTATCTGGCCGTGTCCAATCTCATCGGGATGGCGGGCTTCAAGCCGCCGACCAAGGATTTGAACGTGACCATCGGCCTCGCGCTGATGTCCATCGTGCTGATCGAGTATTCGGGGT
This sequence comes from Pseudoramibacter faecis, assembly GCF_036289405.1. Taxonomy (NCBI): domain Bacteria; kingdom Bacillati; phylum Bacillota; class Clostridia; order Eubacteriales; family Eubacteriaceae; genus Pseudoramibacter; species Pseudoramibacter faecis. The sequence goes on from NZ_JAYFFI010000010.1 coordinate 36,124, forward strand.
GGCATCAAAAGGGCGCCAAGGGGTTCTTCAAGAGCTTTGCGGAGCCGATGCCCATCATGACGCCGTTCAATATTCTTGAAATCGGGATCCGGCCGCTGTCGCTGTGTATGCGGCTGTTCGGCAATGTGCTGGGATCTTTTGTGGTGATGGAGCTTATCAAAGCCGTTTGCCCGGCGGTGCTGCCCATCCCTTTCAATATGTATTTCGACATTTTCGACGGGCTGATTCAGGCCTATGTTTTCGTATTTTTAACGGCGCTCTTTATGAAAGAGGCCATTGCGTAGGTTTGCGGTGATTATGTTTTCAAATCGTTATTCAAACAAACGAAAAGTGAAGGAGTCAAAAAATGAATGCATTATTAGTAGCACTGGGTGCCGGGATTGCAGTTTTAACGGGGATCGGCGCCGGGATCGGCATCGGCATTGCCACGGGCAAGGCGATGGATGCCATCGCCCGTCAGCCGGAAGCGGAAAGTAAGATCACCAAGAACCTGCTTTTGGGCTGCGCCTTGGCGGAAGCCACCGCTATTTACGGTTTCGTCATCGGCCTGCTTATCATTATCATGCTGGGCTAACTCCCTGATGAAGCTTTTGATATTAACGGCCGATCGGAAGATTAGAAAGGGCAGGGAGCTGGCATGTTAAAGATCGATATCAATCTGCTTTTTACGGTGATCAACCTGCTGATTCTTTACGCTTTGCTGCGCCATTTTCTCTTTAAGCCGCTGCAGCAGACGCTGGCCAAACGCCGCCGGATCGTCGAGGACGATTTTGCTCAGGCGAAAATGGCCAGAGAAGCGGCCGAGGATTTAAAAACGCAGTACGAAACTTCGATGGAAAACGCCAAAGAAGAAAGCGCGAAGCTCATGGCAGAAACCCGCGCCAAGGCGGAAGCAATGGCGGCGGACAAAATGGCAGAAGCACAGCGGGAAGCCGATGCCCTGATGGCGAAAGCCCGCAGGCAGCTGGCGGAAGAACGCGCCCAAACCGAAAGAGAAGTTCAGGATGCCATCGCGGATCTGGCGATGCAGGCGGCGCGCAAAGCCCTGGAAAGCGGCGAGGTGCCGACGGAGGTCTGCCATGGCGAAATTCGCTGATCAAGCGGTTCAAAATGACACCGAGGTGCTGATGGCCCTAAAGCTTTCGGATGCGGTGATTGACGACACGCGGACCATTCTCGCGGAAAACCCGGCGCTTAAAAGGGTGCTGGCGAATCCTGCGGCGGCCAGCGCCGATAAAGCCCGGGCCATCGCGCGGATCTTTCCCGAGGCCATCGTTCCGTATCTTTGCGTGCTCTGCCGCCACGGGGCCATCGGCCGCATCGGCGCGATTTTCGAAAATTATCTGATGCGCCGGGCGGTGGAGGCCGGCCGCGGCGTCGGCACCCTGTGGTACGCCGGGGAAGAACCCAGCCACGCCATGCTCAGGGTGTTGGTATTTGAAAAATTCGGCGTGCGGGATATCGACTGGGTGGTGGTGAAAGACCCGACGCTCATCGGCGGCTATAAAATCCGCATTCAGGATTATGTTTACGATCACAGCGTCGCCGGTAGCTTCGGCCAGCTATCGCAGCGCATACGCTCGGAGGTGAGAAGATGAATTCAGAACAAATCATCCGCGTACTCGAGGATGAAATCGCCAATTTCAACCGGGACGACAACGTCCGCGAGGTGGGCACGGTGCTCACTGTTGGCGACGGCATCGTCTCCGTTTACGGAATGAACAAGGCTTTTTACGGCGAGGTGGTGACCTTTGAATCCGGGGAGCGGGGCATGGTGCTCGATATCGGATCCGATCTGATCCGCTGCATTTTGTTCGGCCGGGACCGCGACGTGGCCGAGGGGATGGAAGTTCACCGCACCGGCGAGCAGATGGCCGTGCCCGTGGGGGACGCTTTTCTCGGGCGGGTGGTGAATGCGCTGGGGGACCCCCTCGACGGCAAAGGTGCTGTCCCGTCGGACAGCAGTCGTCCGGTGGAGTCGCCCGCGCCGGGGATCCTCGACCGCCAGCCGGTCGACACGCCGATGGAAACGGGCATTCTCTCTATCGACGCTATGTTTCCCATCGGCCGCGGCCAGCGGGAGCTGATCATCGGCGACCGCCAGACCGGGAAGACCACTATCGCAGTGGACACCATGCTCAACCAAAAGGGCAAGGATGTGGTTTGCGTGTATGTGGCCATCGGCCAGAAGGCCTCGAGCGTGGCCCAGCTGACTCGCACCCTCGAAGCCCACGACGCGCTGGATTATTCCATCATCGTGTCGGCCTCCGCGGCGGATCCGGCGTCCCTGCAGTACATCGCGCCCTACACCGGCACGGCCATCGCCGAGCACTATATGCACGCCGGCAAAGATGTGCTCATCATTTACGACGATTTGTCCAAGCATGCGGTGGCGTATCGCACCCTGTCACTGCTGCTCGGCCGCTCGCCGGGACGCGAGGCCTATCCGGGTGACGTTTTTTATCTGCATTCCCGCCTGCTCGAACGCTCGAGCCATCTGTCGGACGCGCTGGGCGGCGGCTCCATCACGGCGCTGCCGATTGTCGAAACCCAGTCCGGGGACGTCTCGGCCTATATCCCGACGAATATCATCTCGATCACCGACGGTCAGATCTTCCTCGAAAGTGCGCTGTTCCACGCGGGCACCCGCCCGGCCGTCAACGTCGGGCTTTCGGTTTCCCGTGTTGGCGGCGCGGCTCAGGCGAAGGCCATGAAGGCGGCCTCCGGCAGCATCCGCATCGACCTGGCGCAATACCGGGAGCTTGAGACCTTCACCCAGTTCTCCTCCGATCTGGACGACGCCACCAAGGCCCAGCTGGGCTACGGCCAGCGCTTGATGGAGCTGCTCAAGCAACCGGTGCACAGCCCGATGTCGTTGTCGGATCAGGTGCTCTCGCTGGTTTGTGTGGAGGGCGGCGTCCTGAACGGGGTGCCGGTGGAGCGCATCAAAGCCGAACAGCGCGTCCTGCTCGACGGGTTTAGAACCCAGGCGCCGGATATCGCCCACACCATTGAGACGCAGCGATCATTAGACGACGCGCTCAAAGCAAAAATTTTAGCGACGGCAAAGGATTTAATGGCGTCGAGGTCCTGACATGGCATCCACAAAAGAACTGAAAACCCGCATCGGCTCCGTCGAGGACACGATGAAAATAACGAATGCCATGTACATGATTTCCAACAACAAGATGCGCAGGGCGAAAAAGGCCCGGGAGGCCACCGAGCCCTATTTTGATACCCTTCAGTCAGCGTTGTCGCTGGCGATGCACCACTTGCCGGATGTTGAGCATCCGTATTTCGACGCAAGACCCGCTATCGCGCCGGAAAACCGCAAGACGGCCTACTTGGTGATTACTGGGGACAAAGGTCTTGCCGGGGCCTACCATCAGAATATCTTCAAGCTGCTGGAGGCTTCCCTCGCGCAGACGGCCAACAACCAGATTTATGTCATCGGGCAGATGGGGGTCCATTATTTAAGGCGGCGGCGCATCCCTTTTGATGTGAATTTTATGTACACCGCGCAGGATCCGAGCCTCGGCCGCGCCCGGGACATCGGCACCCGCATTTTCGACCTGTTCCGGGAAGGATACATCGACGACGTGTATGTAATTTACACCCGAATGCAGAACGCGGCGACGATAACGGCCGAAAAATTTCGGCTGCTTCCCCTGGACGCCAATACGATGGCAGAGCCCGCCGAGGATATTCAGAACACCTTCGATCTCTACCCGACAGCGGAAGCGGTGGTCAGCACCGTCGTGCCGGACTACGTGGTCGGCTTTGTTTACGGCGCGCTGGTGGAATCCTACTGTTCGGAGCAAAACGCCCGGGTGATGGCGATGGAAAACGCGACGGATGCCGCCAAGGATATTCTGGCGGAGCTGCGGCTGGAATACAACCGCGTGCGCCAGGCCAATATTACCCAGGAAATTACGGAAATTATCGGCGGCGCCAGAGCCCAGAAAGGAAAATGATGAAGGGAAAAATTACACAGGTCATGGGATCGGTTATCGACGTGACCTTCGCGGACGAGAAACTGCCCGCCGTTAAAAACGCCCTGGTCGCCGATCATGACGGCCGGCATGTTATCATGGAGGTCTCTCAGCACATCGGGGACAACACCGTGCGCTGCATTCTGCTCGACGCGGCGGAGGGCCTTGCCCGCGGCATCGACGTGGCCGATACCGGAAAGAGCATCGAGGTGCCGGTGGGCGAATCCGTGCTCGGCCGCCTCTTTAACGTCACCGGGGAACCCTTGGATAACGGCGGGGCGCTGGCCGACACTCCCCGCTGGGTGATCCACCGGGAGCCGCCGAAGTTCGAAGATCAAAGCCCGGCGGTGGAAATGCTTGAGACCGGGATCAAGGTTATCGATTTGCTCGCGCCCTACGCCAAGGGCGGCAAGATCGGGCTCTTCGGCGGGGCCGGCGTCGGCAAGACGGTGCTCATTCAGGAGCTGATCCGCAACATCGCCACCGAGCACGGCGGCTATTCCATCTTCACCGGGGTCGGCGAACGCTCCCGGGAAGGCAACGACCTTTATACCGAAATGCGCGAGTCCGGCGTGCTCGAAAAGACGGCGCTTGTCTTCGGCCAGATGAATGAGCCCCCGGGATCGCGCATGCTCGTGCCGGAAACGGGCCTGACCATGGCGGAATATTTCCGGGACGAAATGCACCAGAACGTGCTGCTCTTTATTGACAACATCTTCCGCTTTACCCAGGCGGGCTCCGAGGTCTCGGCGCTTTTGGGGCGCATGCCCTCGGCGGTGGGATACCAGCCGACGCTGGCCAACGAAATGGGCCAGCTGCAGGAGCGCATCGCCTCCACGAAAAACGGCTCCATCACCTCGGTGCAGGCGGTTTATGTGCCGGCCGACGACCTGACGGACCCGGCCCCGGCTACGACCTTTGCTCATTTGGACGCCACCACGGTGCTCTCGCGAAAGATCGTGGAACAGGGGATTTATCCGGCGGTGGACCCGCTGGAATCCACCTCCCGCATTCTCGAGGCCGACGTGGTCGGGGAAGAACATTACCAAACGGCGCGCCGGGTTCAGGCCATGCTGCAAAAATACAAGGAGCTGCAGGACATCATTGCCATCCTCGGGATGGAAGAGCTTTCCGACGAGGACAAGCTCACGGTGACCCGCGCACGCAAGATTCAGCGCTTCTTGTCCCAGCCTTTCCATGTGGCGGAGCAATTCACCGGCGCGGCCGGGGTTTATGTGCCCGTGGCGGAAACCATCCGCGGCTTTAAGGCCATCTTGGACGGCGAACTCGACGACGTGGCCGAAGCGGCGTTCTTTAACGTCGGCACCATCGACGACGTGCGGGCCAAAGATAAACAGCTCAAGGGCGAAAGCTGAGGTGCGCTATGACCGTTTTTAATTTGAAGGTTGTGGCCTCGGACCACGTTTTTTACGACGGGCCCTGCACCTCGCTGACCATCCCCTGCACCGACGGGGAGAAGCAGATCCTGGCTCATCACGAGGCGACGTTGATGGCGATGACCAACGGCGTGCTGCGCATGGTGGACGATGCCGGAAACACCCAGATCGCCGTGACGGGCATGGGCTTTGCCGAGGTGGCCGACAACAAAGTGACGGTAGTGGTGGATACGGCAGAAAAGCCGGAAGAGATCGACGCGAACCGCGCCCGGGCGGCCAAGGAACGCGCCGAGGAGCGCCTGCGCCAAAAGCAGAGCCTCCACGAGTACCACAAAAGCCGGGCGGCCCTCTCCCGGGCGATGGCCAGACTCAAGCTTAAATAGCGCCCGGGCCCAGACCTCCGCACAAACGCGGAGGTTTTTTCGTGCCAAAACCCGGGAGAAGGGGATGCGTTTGGGCCCAGCTGTGTTATAATAAAGGCCAATCAAACCGCCGTGAATTTTTAAGAATGGAAGACCGATCAACATGAATCAAGCCAATCAACAAATAACCGGACTGACGAGCCGGGAGGCCGAGAGCCGGCGCCGCCGGGGCCAGGGCAACGCCCAGGTGGACAGCTCGGCCAAAACGGTGAAGGACATCATCCGGGAAAATACCCTGACCTATTTCAACCTGATTTTTTTGGTGATGGCGCTGCTGCTCGTCATCGCCGGCGCCTTTAACAGCCTGACCTTCCTGCCGGTGATCGTGGCCAACACCCTCATCGGGATTTTTCAGGAGGTTCACGCAAAAAAAGTTCTCGATAACCTGTCGATTATGAACGCGCCGACGGCCACGGCTCTGCGGGACGGCCGTCCGGTGACGCTGCCCACGGACGACCTCGTGCTCGGAGATGTGGTGGTGCTGTCCGCCGGCGTCCAGATTCCAGCGGACGCCCGGGTACTGGCCGGGGAAGTGGCGGTCAACGAGGCCCTGCTCACTGGAGAGAGCGATGAAATCACGAAGACGGCGGGGGATGCCCTGATGTCCGGCTCCTTCGTGGTCAGCGGCGAGTGCCGGGCGGAATTGACCGCCGTGGGCGCCGACGCCTATATTGCCAAGCTCACCCTGCAGGCCAAGAGCTTAGGCGATGGCGAACAGTCCGAAATGGTGCGCACCATCGACGGGTTTGTCAAAGTGGCCGGCATCCTCATCATCCCCATCGGCACCATCCTGCTGGTGCAGAGCATCGGCATCCAGGGGACAGGCTTCGCGCCGGCGGTCAAATCCGCGGTGGCGGCGCTGATCGGCATGATTCCCGAGGGGCTTTACCTGCTCGTCTCGGTCACCCTCGCGGTTTCCGCCGTGCGGCTGGCCCGCCGGCAGGTGATGCTCCACGACATGAAGAGCATCGAGGCCCTGGCCCGGGTGGACGTGCTTTGTGTGGACAAGACCGGCACCATCACCGACAACGATATGCTCGTCGCCGAGGCGGTGGCCGCCCGCCCGATGACGGCCCGCGCCATCGAGGATTATGGGGCCGAGGTCGGCCGCTATCTGGGGGCGCTGCCCGACGACAACGCCACCAACCGCGCCCTTTGCGATTATTTCGGAAAGGTTGAGATCGAGGCTGTCAGCGCGCTACCCTTTTCGTCGCGCTATAAATATTCCGCCGTGCAGCTTGATGACGCGACCTATGTGCTCGGCGCGCCGGAAATCGTGCTCGCGGGGGACTACTCCCGCTACCGCAGAAGCGTCGACGCCTACGCCAGCCGGGGCCTGCGGGTGGTGGTCTTCGGGGAATACGGCGCGGGTTCGGTGCCGGTGCCGGAAGACGGCCTGGCCGCAACCGTCACGCCGATTTTCTTTATCATGCTGCAAAACCCGATCCGGGAAACGGCGCCGGCCACCTTCGCCTATTTTGCATCCCAGGGGGTGGCGGTGAAAGTGATCTCCGGCGACAACCCGGTGACGGTATCCGAGGTGGCCCGCCGGGCGGGCATCGCCGGGGCGGAGCGCTATGTAAACGCGCAAATCCTCACCGATGCGGACAAAATCGCAGACGCGGTAAAAAAGACGACGGTGTTCGGCCGGGTCACGCCGGAACAAAAGCGCCAGATCGTTGGCGCATTAAAGAGCCAGGGGCATACCGTGGCCATGACCGGCGACGGGGTGAACGACATTCTCGCGATGAAGGACGCGGACTGCTCCATCGCCATGGCGGCCGGCTCCGAGGCAGCGGTGCAGGCGGCCCAGGTGGCCCTGCTCGACTCGGAATTTTCCCACATGACCCAGATCGTGGCCGAGGGGCGTCAGGTCATCAACAACATCGAGCGCTCGGCGACGCTGTTTTTAGTGAAAAATATCTTTTCGTTGCTGCTGTCGATCTTCACCATTATTTCGGTGGTGACCTATCCGCTGACGCCGTCGCAGATCTCGTTGATTTCGGGCTTTAACATCGGCATCCCGGCGTTTTTCCTTGCGATGGAAGCCAACAGCCGGCGCATCCGCGGCGATTTTGCCAAGACGGTGCTGCTGCGGGCCATGCCGGCGGCCCTCACCGATTTTCTGGCCATCGCGGCGCTGGTGGTTTTCGGGCAGACCTTCGGGGTCGCGGCGAAGGATATCTCCGTGGCGGCCACGCTGCTGCTCGCCATCGTCGGTTTTATGATTCTGCACAACATTTCCATGCCCATGAACAAATTCCGTATCGGGGTGATCGTGGGCTGCGCCGTCGGGCTTGTGGCGGCAATCGTCGCCCTGCGCGGTCTGTTTGATATCCATGCCGTTTCCCCGCAGTGCTTCATGCTCTTCGTGGTTTTTGCCATCGCGGTGATCCCCTGCATGCGGCTGTTGACCCGCTTCTTCGCCTTTATCGGCAGCAAAATCAACCCGTAGATTTCATATTCACAAGGAGAAAGCCATGCGCAAAATTCTAATCGTGGTGGACATGCAAAAAGATTTTATCGACGGGAGTCTGGGCACCCCGGAGGCCGAGGCCATCGTCGAAAAGGTGGTCGCCAAAATCAAGGCTTATCCGCCGGAAGACGTTTATGCCACCCGGGACACCCACCCGGAAAATTACCTCGAGACCCGGGAAGGCCGTCACCTGCCGGTGGCCCACTGCATCGCCGGCACTCCGGGCTGGCAGCTGTATCCGGATATTGGAGCCCTGATCCCGGCGGATCATGTGATCGACAAGCCGACCTTCGGCTCGCTGAATCTGATGAACGTTATGGTGGTCGCCCGGACTCAGGGCGAGATCGAAATCGAGCTCGTCGGCTTATGCACGGATATTTGCGTGGTGTCCAATGCGCTGCTCATCAAAGCGGCGCTGCCGGAGACGCCCATCACCGTGGACGCGGCCTGCTGCGCCGGGGTCACGCCGGCAAAACACGCGGCGGCCCTCGAAACCATGGCCAGCTGCCAGATTGATATTCGCCGATAAGGCGGGAACCACGAGGACAAGGCATCGAAATAGCATGGAGATAGAAAGGAAGCAATATGATCCTCACGACAGAAGACGAACGGATTTTTGAAATGCGGCTTTTGCCCCGGGACGGCCAGCAGGCCGCGATCTCGGCGGGGGACCTTTCGCCGGAGGAGGCGGCGGCCCACGGACTCGACGCAGGCCGGGTGCAAAATCGCTACGAAGTGGTTGCCGGGGCGTCTGCGGCGCTGGCGTATGAGCTCGAGGGCATCATGGATACCCTGGAGGACATCGGCGATGCGGAAGGCGCGATCACGCTGGACTGGGAAGATGCTCAGACCTTTCTCATCACGGTGATCCGCAAGATTTCCGATCAGGCCATGGCAGACTTTGCCGGCGGCGATTCGGCGAAGCTCTTGACCACCGATCCGAAGGTGCTCTCCGACGGGCTTGCGGATAATCCTTTGGTCTGGGCGCTGCGCACTTTTTATGCGGCGGCCTTTGGCGACGGCGGCGAAGCTTTTGGCGAGAACACCTTTGCGGTCGCCCTGCGCTGAGCTTGTTTCGCAAAAAATACACCGCGGCGCTTGACAGCAGAAAAAGCGGCGCCTATAATAAAGCCAATCTTTTATGAAAACCGTCGATGCGGAGATCAAACGAAAGGGGCACTTTCAGAGAGCTCGGGATGCTGGGATCCGGGCGGAACGCCGATTCGCAAATGGACCGCAGAGGGCGCGGGCAAAGGCTGACAGCCGAGTACGCCGCGACGCGAGGGCATGCGTTAGTTGCCGGGGATATGTTGGTATCCTGCTAAGCGTGTGGGAACACAAAATAAGGTGGCACCGCGGGACTTTTTCGTATTATTAAAAATGACAGGCCTCGCCCTTGATGAATTGATTTTCATCGAGGGCGTTTTTTAATGGCTTAAAGCGGCACAGGCTGTTAAGAAGCATCGCCCCGTTCCCAGCCGGTTCACCAGGACACCAGAAGGATCAGATGGATTTTACGAAAAATCAGGAGGATCAGATGATTAACGAAGCCATTGTCAAGTTGGCAGACGGCGAGGATTTAAGCGGAGCGGTCGCAGAAGCGGCCATGGACGAGATCATGGGCGGGGACTGCACCCAAAATCAGATTTCGGCTTTTTTGACGGCGCTGGCCATCAAAGAGGCTACCATCACGGAGATCACCGCCTGCGCCAAGGGGATGCGCAGTCATGCGGTGAAGCTGCTCAACGACCGGCCGGTGCTGGAAATCGTCGGGACCGGCGGAGACCGGGCCAATTCCTTTAATATCTCGACGGTGGCCGCCGTCGTCGTCTCGGCCGGCGGGGTGCCGGTAGCCAAGCACGGCAACCGCGCGGCGACCAGCCGCTGCGGCACGGCCGACTGCCTCGAAGCTCTGGGCGCGGCCATCGATCTGCCGCCGGAAAAAAGTAAGCAGGTGCTCGACGCGCTGGGCTTCTGCTTTATGTTCGCCCAGAACTATCATCTGTCGATGAAATACGTGGCGCCGGTGCGAAAAGAACTGCCGATCCCCACGGTGTTTAACATCCTCGGCCCGCTGACCAATCCGGCGGGGGCCACGATGCAACTCATGGGGGTTTACGACGAATCCCTGGTGGAACCGCTGGCCCGGGTGCTGAGCAACCTGGGGGTGACCCGGGCGATGGTGGTCTACGGCCAGGACGGACTGGACGAAATCTCCGCATCCGCGCCGACGACGGTCTGCGAGGTGACGGACGGCCGCTTCACGAATTATACCCTTTATCCGGAGGATTACGGTATGGCTTTGTGCCGCAAGCAGGAGCTGACGGGGGGCACCCCGGCGGAAAACGCGGCCATCGTCCGCTCGGTGCTCGCCGGGGAACCGGGCGCCCGGCGCAACGCCGTGCTCCTCAACGCCGGTGCGGGCATCCACATTGCCACGGGCGCCCCTTTGGCCGATACGATTGAAAAGGCAGCGACGCTGATCGACAGCGGGGCGGCAGCCAAACAGCTGGACGATTTTGTCGCGCTGACCACCAAGCTCAAGGAGGCTTGAAATGGCGGATATCTTGGAGACCCTCGCGGCGGGAGCGGCGCGGCGGGTGGCGGCTGCGAAAGAGCGCGTGCCGCTTCGCGAGATGATCGTCCGGGTTGAGGCCCTGTCGGCGGACACGGGTTTTCCCTTCGAGGCGGCCCTGGCCGGGCCGGAGCTGGCCTTCATCTGCGAGGTGAAGAAAGCGTCGCCCTCCAAAGGGCTGATCGCGTCGGATTTTCCCTATCTCGAAATCGCCCGGGACTACGCGGCGGCGGGGGCGGCGGCCGTCTCCTGCCTGACCGAACCGGATTATTTTCTCGGCTGCGATGATTATCTCGAGCAGATCGCGAACGCCGTGGCCGTGCCGGTGCTGCGCAAGGATTTTACCGTCGACGTGTATCAGATTTATGAAGCCAAGTGCTTGGGCGCTTCGGCGGTGCTGCTCATTGCGGCGCTTCTCGACGAGAAAAAACTTTCCCGCGGGATCGAAATTGCCGATGGCCTCGGCCTGTCCGCGTTGGTGGAGGCTCACGACGCGGCCCAGATCGAGACGGCGCTGGCCGCCGGGGCGCGGGTCATCGGGGTGAACAACCGCAACCTCAGAACCTTCGAGGTGGATTTTGACAATGCCCTGCGCCTGCGGGAAAAAATCCCGAGGGATAAGCTTTATGTTTCGGAAAGCGGCGTGAAGCGTGCGGCGGATGTGGCAATGCTTAACGCCATCGGTGTGGACGCGGCGCTGGTTGGGGAGACATTGATGCGGGCCGACGACCGGCAGGCGGCCCTGCGCGCGCTGAAAGCAGGCAGTCATGGCGAGCATTAAAATCTGCGGGATGATGCGCCCGGTCGATATCGCGGCGGTCAACGCCAGCCGGCCGGATCAAATCGGGTTTGTCTTTGCGCCGGGGCGGCGCCGCTGTGTAAGCCACCGGGAGGCGGCGGCGATGCGCGCGATGCTGGATCCAGCCATCACCGCGGTCGGCGTTTTTGCGGACAATCCCCTTGAAGAGATCGCGGCGCTGCTGCGCCGAGGCGTGATCGATGCGGTGCAGTTTCACGGCCACGAGACCGAGGCGACCATTGCGGCCCTGCGCGCGCGCGTCCATTGCCCCATCGTGCAGGCCTTCGCCATGGCCTCGGCGAAGGATTTGTGGCGGGCGGAGGCTTCGACGGCCGATATCATCATCCTCGACAACGGCCGGGGCGGCACCGGCGAGCGCTTCGACTGGCGGCAGATTGATGATTTGGGCCGGCCCTTTATTTTATCCGGCGGGCTCAACGCCGAAAATCTCGCCGAGGCGCTCAGGCTTCATCCGGCGGGGGTGGATCTGAGCAGCGGCGTCGAGACCGACGGAGCCAAGGATCCGGCGAAGATCGCGGCCTGCGTGGCGCGCTTTCGGGCTCTGACAAACGATTTGAACGATGATTGGAGGAAAAAATGATCAATCCTAAAAGCTATCAACCCATGGAAAAGGTGCCGAACGCCCGGGGGCGCTACGGGCATTTCGGTGGGCAGTACGTGCCTGAAACCCTCATGAATGAGCTCATTCATCTCGAAACGAGCTACCGCAAAAGTCAGCAGGATCCGGCCTTTCAGAAAGAACTGACGGATCTTTTGGTCAATTATGCCGGCAGACCCTCGCTGTTGTATCGCGCTGACAACATGACGAAGGACCTCGGCGGGGCGAAGGTGTATCTTAAGCGGGAAGACCTGAATCACACCGGCGCGCACAAAATCAACAACGTGCTGGGGCAGTGCCTGCTCGCCAAGAAGATGGGAAAGACCCGCATCATCGCCGAAACCGGCGCGGGGCAGCATGGGGTGGCTGCGGCCACGGCGGCGGCGCTGATCGGCCTATCCTGCGAGGTGTTCATGGGCAAGCTTGACACCGAGCGCCAAGCGCTTAATGTGTACCGGATGGAGCTGCTCGGCGCCAGGGTGCACGCGGTGACCACCGGCACGATGACGCTTAAGGACGCGGTGAACGCGGCCATGCGCGAATGGGCCTCTCGGGTGGCCGACACCCACTACGTGCTCGGCTCGGTGATGGGGCCTCACCCCTTTCCGGAAATCGTCAGAGACTATCAATCGGTGATCGGGGTAGAAGCCCGAAGACAGATTCTCGAAGCCGAAGGGAAGCTTCCCCGCGCGGTGCTGGCCTGTGTCGGCGGCGGCAGCAACGCCATCGGCCTGTTTCACGCCTTCGAGCCGGACGACGGCGTCGCCCTCATCGGCTGCGAGGCGGCGGGCAGGGGCATTGCCACCGGCAAACACGCGGCCACGATGGCCGCGGGCACCCTGGGCATCTTCCACGGGATGAAATCCTATTTCTGCCAGAATGACGACGGCCAGATCGGCGAGGTCTATTCCATATCGGCGGGTCTCGACTATCCGGGCATCGGGCCGGAGCACGCCTATCTGCGGGATATTGGCCGGGCGCGTTATGTGCCCGTCACCGATGACGAGGCCGTGGCCGCCTTTGAATACCTGGCGCGCACCGAGGGCATCATCTGCGCCATCGAAAGCGCCCACGCCGTGGCCCAGGCCATGAAGCTTGCGCCGATCCTCTCGCCGGACGACAGCATTGTCGTTTGCCTGTCGGGGCGGGGCGACAAGGACGTGGCGGCCATCGCGCGCTACCGCGGCATCAACCTGAAGGAGGACATCGATGCGTAAGATTGCAGACGCCTTTAAAGATCGCAAAGCGTTTATTCCCTTTATCACTGCCGGCGATCCGGATTTGGCCACCACCGAAAAGCTCATTGCCGTCATGGCGGATGCCGGGGCATCGCTGATCGAAATCGGCATTCCTTTTTCCGATCCCATCGCCGAAGGACCGGTGATCCAAGAAGCGGATATCCGCGCGTTGGCTGCGGGCACCACGGTGGACGGCATCTTCGCCATGGTGGGCCGCCTACGGGAGACCATCGATATCCCGATGGTGCTGATGGGCTATGCCAATCCTTTTTTCCATTACGGCTACGACGCGTTTTTCAGGCGCTGCGCCGAGGCGGGCATCGACGGGGCCATCATTCCCGATATTCCCTTTGAAGAGAAGCACGAAGCCGCCGATGTGGCCGAGCGCTACGGGGTGGCGGTCCTCTCGATGATCGCGCCGACCTCCGAAGCGCGCATCCAGAAAATCGCCGCCGAGGCCAAAGGCTTTATCTATCTCGTCTCCTCCATGGGGGTCACCGGGATGCGCTCGGCGATCACGACGGACCTCGACGCGATGGTGTTGGCGATCCGCGAAGTAAGCGATGTGCCCATCGGCATCGGCTTTGGCATTCACACGCCAGAGCAGGCGGTCGAAATGGCGGCCATTGCCGACGGGGCGATTGTGGGCTCGGCCGTCGTGAACCTCGTGGCCGAACACGGCCGGGACGCCGGGTCCTATGTCGAGGCCTATGTGCGGGAGATGGTGACGGCGGTGAACCGCGTGCCCCTCGGCGAAGCCGAAAAATAATAGCGCTTGACAAAAAAGCCTCCGCTTGATATGCTAAAAAAACAAAACCATTACAAAGGAGGCGAAAGCATGCAATACAAAATTTCAGGAGGTAATTTACCAGTTGCGATTTGTAAATTGGCCGCGGGGGAGAGCATCAAGTGTGAATCCGGCGGCATGTCATGGATGGATAACACCATCGAGATGCAGACCAAAGGCGGCGGCTTCGGAAAGATGATGGGTCGCATGGTCAGCGGAGAATCGATGTTTTTTAATCATTACATTGCGAGAGGTGAGGGGGAAATTGCCTTTGCTTCGAGTTTCCCCGGTGAGATCAAGGCGATTCATATCTCGCCGGGCAACAGTCTGATCGCGCAGAAGGGCGCGTTCTTGGCCTGTCAGGAAAGCGTGGACATGAAGGTCTTTTTCCAGAAAAAACTGGGTGCCGGCTTCTTTGGCGGCGAGGGCTTCATCATGCAGCGCTACATCGGCGAAGGGCTGGTGTTTATTGAAATTGACGGTTCGGCCATCACCTACGACCTGGCGGCCGGAGAAACGAAGGTGGTCGACACCGGTTATTTGGTGGCGATGGAAGAAAGCGTCAGGATGGACATTGTGCGGGTTAAGGGCGTGAAGAACGTGCTCCTCGGCGGTGAAGGGCTGTTCAACACCACCCTCACCGGGCCGGGCAAGATCGTCCTGCAAACCATGCCGATCAACAAGGCGGCCGCCGTGATTCACCGCTACGCCCCCACCAGTAAATAAAATATGATGATAAACACCGGAACGTTTCAGTCGTTTCGGTGTTTTTTTGTGTCTGTGAATTAAATTTAAAAATTGCAAAAGAAGTCCAAATTTTGTATTATAATAAACAAAAAACACAAGAGCTGGGAGAAAAAGGATGATTAATCAAGACAAACAACATTTTCAGGAAATCGGGCATCTCGGCTTCGGCCTGATGCGCCTGCCTAAGGTTGCCGGCAGCGATGCCGAGATCGATTTGGAGCAGACCAAGGCCATGGTCGACCATTTTATGGCCGCCGGCCTCAATTATTTTGACACGGCTTATGTTTACGGCGACGGCCGATCGGAGGATGCGGCCCGCAAGGCTCTGGTAGAGCGTTACCCCCGGGAATCCTTTAAACTGGCGACCAAGCTTTGCGCCTGGATGGGCTGTGAGGACGAAGCCTCGGCCAAGCAGGAGTTCTATACCAGTCTGGAACGCACCGGTGCCGGCTATTTCGATTTTTATCTGCTGCACTCGATCAAAGAAGACAACCTCGACAAATACGACGACTATGGCATCTGGGACTTTGTGAAGGAGCAGAAGGCAAAAGGGCTGATCAAGCACTGGGGCTTTTCGTTTCACGACAAGCCGGGCCTGCTGGATAAGCTTCTGACCGACCACCCGGACGTGGATTTTGTGCAGTTGCAGCTCAATTATGCCGATTGGGACGATCTGAAGATTTTATCCCGGGCGAATTACGAAGTGGCCCGCGCCCACAACGTGTCCATCGTCGTGATGGAGCCGGTCAAGGGCGGACTTCTGGCCGATCCGCCGGCGCCGGTGGCTCAAATTTTAAAGGAAGCCAATCCGGCCGCATCGCCGGCCTCCTGGGCAGTGCGCTTTGCCGCCTCGCTGGATGGGGTGATCACCGTGCTTTCCGGGATGTCCACCCTCGAACAGATGGACGACAACCTGAGCTATATGCGGGCTTTCAAACCCCTGTCCACCGAGGAGCAGCGGGTGATTGCCCAGGCACAGCAGGCCATCGCGGATATTGACTCGATTCCCTGCACCGCCTGCCATTACTGCATGCCGGGCTGCCCGATTGGCATGCCGATCCCCGATATTTTCACGGCGATGAATAAGGAAATTCTCTACCATAAAACGGAAGATGCCAAGGCGGCCTATGCCTTTGCGACAGATAAGGTCGGCACCAGGGCCTCGGATTGCATTGCCTGCGGCCAGTGCGAAGATGCCTGCCCCCAGAATATCCATGTGATCTCTCGCTTGGAGGACAGCGCCGCTGCACTGGAGTAAATCAGGAGGGTATCCCCATAATCGATTTGCTGAAGAATGTGCTGCTGCTGAGAATCGCCGCCGGGATTGTGGCGATTTTCGCGATTGTCGGTCCGGTATTTCTTTTGCGTTGATCTCAGGTGATTTGCGTCGTTCGCAAAAAAGCAAAATAAAAAGGATGTGTCCAGGATTTTGGGTACATATCAATGGGCACATCCTTTTTTGATGACGATTTTTAAAACTTGCTCAGAAACCAGTCGCGTTTTAAGAACATCACGACGATAAGCAGGACCTGTGCGGCGAAAGAGAGTACCACGAAGAGGTACTGCCCCCGCATCAGGAAGGCGCCGGCTAGGCAGTTGAGCAGAATCTGCAGCCAGCTCGAGGCGGCGACGGCTATGCCAAAGCCGACGGACCTGATTTTGGACGTGGCGGCGATGTAGGGGATGATCCCGTTGGGGATCCCCGGAATCAGGCAGGCCATGCCGAAGACAAATTCCGGCTTGCTGGAGTTGATCTTACTCATGATCCAGCTGTCCTTGTTGCGCGAGGTAAAGTGATGGGTCAGGCGGTCGCCGACCTGCCTGGCAAAAATAAAAACCAGACAATTGCCGGCCACAAAACCGAAATAACACATGAAAAACGCCTTCCACCAGCCGTAAATCAGGCCGGCGGCGATCTGGATAGCCATTCCCGGGATCACGATGCTGATCACCTGAATGATCGAAAACAAAACGATCACGAGAATGCCGTGCCACTGGCCCTGACGCTCGAGATAGGCGGCGATTTGATGCTCGTCGCCTTTTTGCAGCAGGCGGAAGAGCGGCGGAAAGGTTTTGACCGCGTTGCCGAAGGCGAGCCAGGTCAATAAAATCAGAAGGACCAGGCAGGCAAAGGTAAAGAGATGTCGCCAATTTTTTTTGATGTAATTTTTTATAGAAGCCCCCATAAATGATCCTTCCAGTAGTCTGGCGGGTTGCCGTGCTGAACGTAAATAATAATTTATATTATATTATTGAATCGTCAGATGTCAAGCGCGGCGGATAGTTCCCGGCTGAAAAAGCGCCCGGATTTTCAGAAAAGCCGTTGCCGTTTGACGGCAGCGGTCTCATCCTTTATAATGAAGACAATCATCAAAATGCCATTTTGGCAGGCCGTCACCAAGCACAAGGTGACGCGCCCAAAAATCGCCGAGACAAAACGCGGACGCCCATCAGGAGCGTTGCGCCTTTCAATCGAGCGTTATTAAACCATCAAAGCGTACTACTGACCGCGAGGCCGCACCCCGAGCAGGAAGTTGGTTATGCACCGAGCACCGTTTGTTTCGAGGGTCCCTCGATTCGGCGGGCCATGCACACTTTCGTCTGCCGGCGGAAGTTTTTTTATTGCGCGGCGGCGCGGCCGAAACCGCCGGGCAGCGAACCGGCATCAGGAGAAAGTTATGATTAAAATCGCCGTTTACGGCAAGGGCGGCATCGGCAAATCCACGGTCACCAGCAATCTGGCGGCAGCCTTTGCCCGATTCGGGAAAAAAGTGATTCAAATCGGCTGCGATCCCAAGGCCGATTCCACCATCAATTTATTGGGCGGCGAGCCGCTGACCCCGGTGATGAACCTGCTGCGGGAGGATGCGGCGCCGGAAACCCTCGAAGCCATCTCGGCCCGGGGCTTCGGCGGGGTGCTCTGCATCGAGACCGGCGGCCCGACCCCGGGGCTCGGCTGTGCCGGGCGGGGCATTATTGCCACCTTCAATATTCTGGAAGAGTTGGATCTGATCGCCCGGGAAGCGCCGGACGTGATTCTCTTTGACGTGCTGGGGGATGTGGTTTGCGGCGGGTTTGCCGCGCCGATCCGCGAGGGCTATGCCGACCGCGTGCTCATCGTGACCTCCGGCGAGAAGATGGCCCTTTACGCGGCGGACAATATCTGCACGGCGGTGCGCAATTTTGAAGACCGGGATTACGCGCAGATGGGCGGCATTGTGCTCAACCGGCGCAATGTGCCGGACGAGGAAGCCAAGGTGCGCGCCTTTGCCGACCAGCGGGGGCTCGCGGTTATTGCCGACATTCCGCGAAGCGATGCCATCAACACCTGCGAGGATCGGGGAATGACGGTTATCGAAGGGGCGCCGGAGGCGCCGATCAGCGGGATTTTCACCGGCCTGGCCCAAAGATTATGGAACGAGGAGCGCCATGACGACAGCCGTCAATAGCCAACCAGAAGCGATTTATTTCACCGCGGCGCAGCTCTCCGCCCGGGGAAAGGCGGATATTCCCGGTGCGCTCATCAGTCATACCCGGCTGATTTACAGCTCGCCGGCAACTTTGGCTTATAATTCTCCCGGGGCCGAGGGCTTTGGTGTCAAGCGAGCGGGCCTCGCCGTGCCGGAGTCGGTGATGCTCATCGTTTCGCCTGGGTGCTGCGGGCGCAATACCTCGGCGCTCTCGGAGCTGCCGGCCTATCGCCATCGTTTTTTTTACCTGACGATGGACGAAACCGATCTGGTTACCGGGCGGCATCTGACCAAGATTCCCCAGGCGGTGTGCGAGGTGGTGGAAAGCCTTTCCCAAAAGCCCGCCGTGGTGATGATCTGCATCACCTGCGTGGATGCGCTCCTTGGCACCGATATGGAGCGGGTGTGCCGCAAGGCGGAAGCCGCCGCCGGCGTGCGGGTGCGGCCGTGCTATATGTACGCGCTGACCCGGGAAGGGCAGCGGCCTCCGATGGTGCACGTGCGCCAGTCGCTGTATTCGCTGCTCGAGCCGGTGGGGCGCCGGGGCACCAGCGTGAATCTGCTGGGCTATTTCACGCCGCTGACGGATGACTGCGAACTTTACGGTTTGCTGCGGCAGGCCGGGGTCAGGCGGATCCGGGAGATCAGCCGGATGGCGGATTTCGCAGCTTTTGAGCGCATGGCGGAGGCCAATTTCAACCTGGTGTTAAACGCTGAGGCGCTGCCCGCCGCCGCCGACCTTGAGAAGCGGCTGGGCATGCCCTTTATCGCCCTGATGCGGCTTTATCAGATCGACAAAATCGAAAGCCAATATACGGCGCTGGGGCGGGCCCTGGAGGTGAACTTTGATTTCGCGGCGGAGCGGGACCGGGCGATGGCTGCGCAGACGGTGCTTAAGAAGGCCCATCCCGGCTTGACCTTTGCCGTCGGCGAGGTACAAAATGCCAATCCCTTCGAGCTCGCCCTGGCGCTGCTGCAGGCGGGCTTTGCGGTGTCGGAGATTTTCGGCACGGTGATGCCGGAGGTGTATCCCTGGATCGAGGGCATTGCCGAGCGCAGCCCGGGCACGCGCATTTATTCCAATCTGGAACCGTCGATGCTGTATTACGCGACGCCGGTGCGCCCGGACATCACCATCGGCGCCGACGCGACCTATTATCACCCCGATGTGCCGAATCTGCGCTGGAACGACGAAGCCCAGCCCTTCGGCTTTGCCGGGCTGCGCCGGTTTTACGAAGGGGTGACGGCCGCGCTCGCAAAGGCGAAAACGAAGGAAAGGAGCCCGCGATGAAAGGCTTGCGAAAAGTGCTCACCCCCTTCGCGCCGGACCAGTCCGGGGCGGTGTCGGTGCTTTACGAACTGGGGGGCATCATCGTCGTCGTCGACGCCGGCGGCTGCACCGGCAATATCTGCGGCTTTGACGAGCCTCGCTGGCTGTCTCAGAGAAGCGCGGTGTTTTCCGCCGGGCTTCGGGACATGGATGCCATCATGGGGCGCGACGACCGCCTGATCGACAAGCTGGCCCTGGCCTGTGACCGGATCGAGGTGCATTTTGTGGCGCTGGTCGGCACGCCGGTGCCTGCGGTGATCGGCACGGATTTTCGCGCGTTAAAACGCATGGCCGAAAAACGCACGGGCCTGCCGGTGATCAGCCTGCCGACGGACGGTATGGCGCTTTATGATCGCGGGGCGTCCGCCGCCTTCGCGGCGCTGTTCGAGACCTTTGCCGAGCCCGGAGAGGCGGTAGCCGGACACGTCGGAGTGCTCGGGGCCACGCCGTTAGACATGGACGCCAAAACCCTTGAAGGCTTGTCGCAGGCGCTTAAGGCCGAAGGCTTTCGGGAGATCGTGACCTACGGCATGGGGGCAAATCTTCCCGATGTGTGTCGGGCGGCTTGTGCGGAGAAGAATCTCGTCGTCGCGCCGTCAGGGCTTGAGGCGGCACGCCGGCTTGAAGCGCGTTTTGGGACGCCCTATGAAGTGGCTTATCCGGCCGCTGTCAAGCTTGCAGGCGGGTCGGAAGCCCGCGGCCGGCGGGTGCTCGTCGTGCATCAGCAGGTGGCGGCGAATACCCTGCGCGAGCAGCTTTTGGCGGCGGGCGCGGCCTCGGTGACCGTCGGGTGCTGGTTCATGATGGATCCGGCGCTGACCCAAGCGGGGGATGTGGCTTTGGCGGAGGAGGACGATTTCACCGAGCTTGCGGCGGGCGGCGGCTTCGATATGATTGCGGCCGATCCGACGCTCGAGCCGCTGGCGCCGGATTTTAACGGCGAATGGCTGCCCTTTCCGCATTTTGCCCTTTCCGGAAAGCTGGGACAGGGATGAGCGGCGTGGTTACCTGGCGGCTGCGGGTGTACGGCATCGTGCAGGGGGTGGGCTTTCGCCCCGCGGTGAGCCGGCACGCGGCGCGCTTCGGCATCACCGGCAGCGTCTGCAACAAGGGCCCCTACGTGGAGATTCTGGCCCAGGGCCGGATTGAGGCGGTTTCGGCCTTTGCCGCGGCGGTTGAAAACGAGCCGCCCCGGCGGGCGGCCATCCTCAAGCTGGACCATCAAAAGGTGAGTGATGCGCCAACCTATCCCACGTTTGACATCGTCGAGAGCGAAAAGACAGCCGGGGAGATTTATATCTCGCCGGACATCGCCATCTGCGACGACTGCGCGGCAGAACTTGCCGATTCGGCCAACCGCCGCTATCAGCATCCCTTTATCAATTGCACCTGCTGCGGCCCGAGGCTGACGATTCTCGACGCGCTGCCCTACGACCGGGAGCGCACCAGCATGGCGGCCTTCCCGATGTGCGACACCTGTGCGGCGGAATATCACGATCCCGAAAGCCGGCGCTACGATGCGCAGCCGGTGTGCTGCAACGACTGCGGCCCCGAGGTTTATGTCATCGGGCAGAATCTCAAAGGCGGTGCGGCAATCACAGCCGCCCGCCGGGTGATCGCCGGCGGCGGGGTGGTCGCGGTCAAGGGGATCGGCGGCTTTCATCTGTGCTGTGACGCGACGGATCAGGCGGCGGTGATGCGCCTGCGGCAGCGCAAGCACCGGCCGGCCAAACCCTTCGCGGTGATGGCGCGGGATGTGGCGGCGGCCGAGCGGGAGTGCGCGATCGGAAAGACCCAGCGCATCGTGCTCACCGGACACCAAAAGCCCATCGCGCTGTTGCCGAAAAAGGCCTCTGGCCGCGCGGCGGCTGCGGTGGCCCCCGGGATGCCGACGCTGGGGCTCATGCTGCCCTACGCGCCGATTCAGCTGCTGCTCTTTAATTATGACGATTGCGGCGACGCGGTGGCAGTGCCCGATCTTCTGGTGATGACCAGCGGCAACGTGTCCGGAGCGCCGATTTGCCGAGACGATGCCGAGGCGGCGCAGGAGCTGGGGGATCTGTGTGATTTGATCCTGTCGAATGACCGGCCGATTCGCACCCGGGCGGACGACAGCGTTATGGATTTTCTGGACGGCGCTCCCTACATGGTGCGCCGCTCCCGAGGCTACGCGCCGCTCCCGGTGATGTGCTCCCAGCCGCTGACCCATCAGGTGCTGGCGGTCGGCGGGGAACTCAAAAATACCTTTTGCATCGGTAAGGGGCCGCTGTTTTATCCCTCGGCCTACGTCGGGGATCTGGCCGATGTGCGCACGGTGGCCGCCCTCAAGGAAAGCATCGCCCGGATGACCGCCCTGCTCGAAGCGGCACCGGAGGCGGTGGCCTGCGATCTGCACCCGCGCTACGAATCGAGCCGGGTCGCGATCGGGCTGGGGCTGCCGGTGGCGGCGGTGCAGCATCATCATGCGCATATCGCGGCCTGCCTGGCGGAAAACGACGCGGCCGGTCCGGTGATTGGTCTCGCCTTCGACGGCACGGGCTACGGTCCGGATCACACGATTTGGGGCGGGGAAATCCTCATTGCCGACTGTCGGGGTTATGAACGGGTCGGCCATGTCGTTCCCTTTAACCAGGTCGGCGGTGACGCGTCGGCCCGGGAAGGCTGGCGCATTGCGGTCGCCCTGCTCTACGACCTCACGAAGGACGCCGGGGCGGCGGCTGCCTGTGCCGCCGATCTCGGCCTGTGCGAAGCCGCCGCGGCAAAAGCCCAATGCGCGATGATCGACCGCCGGATGAACACGGTGACCTCGACCAGCGCCGGGCGCCTGTTTGACGGCGTTTCGGCGATGCTGAGCCTGTGCCGCCAGTCGACCTTTGAAGGCGAGGCGGCGATCGCGCTGGAATTTTGCGCCGAGGGCTGGCGGGGTGACGCTCCGGGTCTGGACGACAGCCCACTCATTTTGCAGGGGTCGGGTGGCCTGCTGCTCAACACGCCGGCACTGGTGCGCCGGGTCCGCGACGGGATCGCGGCCGGCCGGCCGGCGGCCGAGCTGGCCTATGGCTTTCACGCGGGGCTGGCGGCGCAAGCCGCGGCGGCCTGCGGAAAACTGCGCGAGTCGCGGGGGCTTGCCACCGTGGCGCTGTCCGGCGGGGTGTTTCAAAACAAGTTACTGACGCGACTCACCCGGGATGCCCTTGAGGCGCGGGGCTTCACGGTGCTGGTGCATCATCTGGTGCCACCCAACGACGGCGGCCTTGCGCTGGGCCAGGCGGTGATCGCGGCGAGCCGGCTTGAAGCCGGGGCGCTGTCAAAATAAAAATCAGCAACAAAAATCGATCAATAAAGAAAAAAGAAGGAGACAAAGATGTGTGTAGGATTGCCGGCTCGTGTGGTCAGGCTCAAGGATAAAGACACGGCGGTGGTGGACGCGTCGGGAGCGAAGCGGGAAGTTTCCGCGGCGCTGCTCGAGACGTTAGCCCCCGGGGATTACGTGATGGTGCACGCTGGGGCGGCCATCGCCAAAATCACCGGCGACGACGAGGATGAAGCGGCGGATCTGCTGGAGAATCTGCTGTGACAGCGGCAGAACGGGCCATCGCGCGGCTTAAAGCTTATGACGGACCGCCCTTGTCCATCATGGAGGTATGCGGCACCCATACGCACGAGATCTTTCGTCAGGGCATCCGGAGTTTGCTGCCGCCCCAGGTGCGACTGATTTCCGGACCGGGCTGTCCGGTTTGCGTGACGCCGGTGGATTATATCGATGAGGCGGTGATGCTCGCGCTGGATCTCGGCGCGACGATTTGCACCTTCGGCGACTTGGTGCGGGTGCCGGGATCAACGATGAGCCTGGCCGATGCCCGGAGGCGGGGCGCACGCATCCAGGTGGTTTATGCCCCCCAGGACGCGGCGGCCTACGCGACGGCCCATCCCGATGAAGCCGTGGTGTTTCTCGCGGTGGGTTTTGAGACGACGACGCCGGCGGCCTGTCTGGCGGTGCGGGAGGCGGCGGCTTTGGGGCTTACAAACTTTTCCCTGCTGACGGCCAACAAAACGATGCCCGGCGCCTACGAGGCGATGAAGGACAGCACCGATCTCTTTTTGTACCCGGGGCATGTGCACGCGATCACCGGCACCGGTATCTGCGAGGCGTTGGCTCGCCGGGGCGTCAGCGGGGTGGTGGCCGGCTTCACCCCGGCGGAGCTCGTGACGGCGCTGGCCGTGGCGCTGAGCCGGGGCGCCCAAGGAGAAGCGTTTTTTGTGAACTGCTATCCCCGGGTGGTGCGCCCGGAGGGCAGTCCGGCGGCGCAAAAGCTCGTGGCTGCCATGATGGCGCCCTGCGACGCAAGATGGCGGGGCATCGGCGTGATCCCGAATTCGGGACTGCGCCTGAAAGACGCTTTTGCGGATTTTGACGCGCGGAAAAAATTCGCCTTGCCGGAGATCACCGGCCGGGAAAATCCCGCCTGTCGCTGCGGCGAGGTGCTTCAAGGGAAATGCCTGCCGGGGGACTGCCCGGTGTTTGGCAAAGGCTGCACGCCGGAGCATCCCGTCGGCGCGTGCATGGTGTCGAGCGAAGGGGCCTGCTCGGCCTATTATCTTTACGGCAGGGATGCGCGATGAGGAGGCAATCCATGACAACCATCAACAGTGAAACGGTGACCCTGGCCCACGGGGCCGGCGGCAGGCAGACCGCGGCTTTGATCGAGCGGGTCTTTGCCAAGCATTTTGCCAATGCGGATTTTACGGCGGACGACGCGGCGGTGCTGGCGGCGCCCCGGGGCAAAATCGCCATGTCCACCGACGGTTTCGTGGTTTCGCCGGCGTTTTTTCCCGGCGGGAACATCGGCAAACTTGCGATCTGCGGCACGGTCAACGATTTGGCCTGCATGGGGGCCCGCCCGCGGTATCTCACCTGTTCGTTTATCATCGAGGAGGGCTATCCCCTGGCAGAGCTCGAGCGCGTTGCGGCGGCCATGGCCGAAACGGCGGAAGAAGCCCGGGTGCACATTGTCGCCGGGGATACCAAGGTAGCCGGAAAGGGCCAGGCCGACGGGGTCTTTATCACGACGGCGGGGGTTGGCGAAATGCTGCCCGGCGCCCATCCGGCGGGGCATCGCGCGGCACCCGGCGACGCGATCGTGGTCACCGGGGATGTGGGGCGCCACGGGACGGCCATTCTGCTCGCCCGGGAGGACTTCGGCATCGAGGCGGATATCACTTCGGACTGCGCCCTCCTTTGGGCGGCGGTGGAAGCGGGGCTTGCGCGGGTGCCGGATATCCATGTGATTCGCGACGCGACCCGGGGCGGCGTGGGCACCGTGCTTTACGAAATCACCAGGCAAAGCGGCGTCGGCATCCGGCTTTCGGCCGAGGCGGTGCCGGTGGATCCGGCGGTGCGCGGCGTCTGCGGCATGCTCGGCCTCGAGCCGCTCTATCTCGCCTGCGAGGGCACGATGGTGATGATCTGCCCGAGGGCGGATGCGCCGGCGCTGCTCGATGCCTTGCATCGTGCGCCCCATGCGGCCGGCGCAGCGATGATCGGCGAGGTGACGGCGGAGAATGCGGGTCGGGTCGTGATGACGACGGACATCGGCACCCAGACCATTCTGCCCGAGCCGGGTACAGAGCTTTTGCCCCGGATCTGCTAATCAAGAAGCGAAGCGCCACGGCTTGCAGATGCATCGGCGGCGCGCCGGAGCGACGAAGAAAAATAAAAGGAGAGCGACATGAAAACACGGGTAGCAGTCATCGCGATTATCGTGGATGACAACGCGGCGTCCGCCGCGATCAATCGGCTGCTGCACGAGGCAGCGGATTTTGTGGTCGGGCGGATGGGCATTCCCTACCGGGAAAAGGGTATCAATATCATCAGCGTGGCGGTGGACGCGCCCCAGGAAGTGATCAGCGCGCTGTCGGGCAAGATCGGGCGGCTGCCCGGCGTCAGCGTCAAAACGGCTTATTCCGGCGTCACGACGGAGGCGGCCGATGATTAAGCTCGCGTTTTACGGCAAGGGAGGTATCGGCAAATCGACGACGGTGTCCAACGTCGCGCTGGCCATGGCCCGGCGGGGGCTTACCGTGATGCAGATCGGCTGCGACCCGAAGGCCGATTCGACCCGAGGGCTTTGCGGCGGGGCGCCGCCGGCGAGCGTGATGGATTTGATTCGTGCCCGCGGCGACGATTTTGCGCTGACCGACGCGGTGAAGGTTGGTGTCGGCGGGGTGATCTGCGCCGAGGCCGGCGGTCCGCTGCCGGGGCTTGGCTGCGCGGGGCGCGGGGTGATCACCGCCCTCGAGACGCTGGCCGAAAAGGGTATTTACGAGACAGTTCAGCCGGATGTGGTGCTCTTTGACGTGCTGGGGGATGTGGTTTGCGGCGGGTTTGCCCTGCCCATGCGCCGGGGCTACGCCCAGAAGGTGTATATTTTGACCTCCGGCGAAAACATGGCCATTTATGCGGCGGCCAATATCGCCGCGGCCGTCGCGGGTTTTAAAAACCGGGGCTATGCGAGTCTCGGCGGGCTGATTCTCAATCGGCGGGACGTGACCCGGGAGGACGAGAAAGTGGCCGAGCTCGCCCGGGATTTCGACACACGCATCGTGGGCGATCTGCCTCGGGACGCCCGGGTGCCCGCGGCGGAGGAAGCCGGGCAGATGGTGCTCGAGGCCTATCCTCAGGCGCCGGTTTCGGCGGCCTACCGCGCGCTGGCGGCAGTCCTTTGCGCTGAAAACGGATTGGAGACGCGATGCTAACACGACTCACCCATAACCGAAGCACGGACCGGGCGGCGGTCGCCATCGGCGAGGCCGATTTCCCCGCGCCCTTTGCCCACGGCCTGGAATACAACGCGCCGGTGCACGGCAATTGGAACATCGTCCACACGGGGATGCTCGTGCCGGAGAGCCACCAGATTTACATCTGCGCGCAAAACTGCATGCGGGGTGTCGCGATGACGGCGGCGGAGATGAACGCGGCCGATCGTTTCTCGATGGTCGTTCTGGAAGAGCACGACCTTTACGACGGCGATCTCTTTGAGATCACCTGCGAGGGCATCGCCGATGCGATTAAAAAAATGCCGGCGCCGCCCCGGGCAGTGCTCGTTTTTCCCGTGTGCCTGCATCATTTTATGGGCACGGACATGGCGGCGGTGTATCGCGAGCTCGAGCGCCGTTTTCCCGGGATTGATTTTATCCGCTGCTGGATGGATCCGATCATGCAAAAGACGGGGCTCACGCCGGAACAAAAGCAGCGAAAAGCGCTTTACGACCCGCTGGAAGCGCTGCCCCCGGATCCCCGGGCGGTGAACCTGCTCGGGGGCAATCTCGCGGCGGATCCCGAGGGCAATGATATCGCGCGGCTGCTGGCGCAAAATCATTTTGCGCTGCGGGAGCTGGCGACCTGCGAAAGCTATGGCGATTTTCTGGCCATGGGCGAGGGCGCGCTGGAACTTTGCGCCACGCCCTTCGGCGATTACGGCGCGAAGCAGCTGGCCCGACGTCTAAAACGGCCCTACCTTTGGTTGCCCTGCAGCTGGCAGTTTGATCGGATCGCGGCGGATCGAAAGCGGCTGTGCGACGCGCTGGGCATTGCCGACGCGGCCGTTGCGGCCGACCGCGCGGCGGCATCGGCGGCTTTGCGAAGGCTTACGGCCACGCTGAGCGACACGCCGGTAGCCATCGACGCCATGGTGGTGTTTGAACCTTTGGGGCTGGCGCAGCTACTCATCGAGCACGGCGTGAACGTCGTGCGGGTGTATCTGGACGCTGTGGCGGCGAACGAGCGGCCGGCCTTCGACTGGCTGCGCGCCCACGCGCCGGGGCTGACCTTGGTGGCGACCATCCGGCCGGAAATGCGCATCGCGCGCCGAGGCGGCGGCCTGCGGCCGGCGGGGAAAATCTTGGCCGTCGGACCCAAGGCGGCCTATTTTGAAGACACGGCCTATTTTGTCAACACGGTCGACAACGGCGGGCTCTGGGGCTACGCGGGCATTGCTGCGCTGGCAAGACAGATGGGCGAGGCCCTGGCGACGCCCAAGGCTACCCGGGCGCTGGTGCCCCGCAAGGGATGGGGATGTGACTGCGCGCTATGAGACAGACGAGACGCATCCTCCCGGTGACTGCCGGGGACATTTCCGGGGCGGCTTCCGCTCTGTATGAGCTCGGCGGCATGACGGTGATCCACGACCCGTCGGGCTGCAACTCGACCTACAACACCCATGACGAGATCCGCTGGTACGATCAGGAAAGTCTGATTTATGTGTCGGGGCTCACCGACGTGGACGCGATTAACGGCGACGACGACAAGCTCATCGCCGAGATTGCTGAGGCGGCGCAGATCACCAAGCCGCGTTTTATCGCGCTGTGCAATTCGCCGATTCCTTTCATCAACGGGACGGATTTCGAGGCCATCGCGGCGCTGATCGCCGGGCAGACCGGGGTGCCGGCCTTTTATGTGCCCACCAGCGGCATGCACGATTATGTGCGCGGAGCGGGGCTGGCGCTGGCCAAAATTGCCGGGCATTTTGTGACGCCGCCGGCCGGTCGCCGGCCGCGCACGGTAAACCTTTTGGGTATGACGCCGCTGGACTTTGCCAACGCGCAAGCACGCAGGTCTTTAACCGCGGGCCTTGAAGCCGAGGGCTGGCAGGTGGTCAGCTGCTGGGCGATGGGCGACAATCTTAGCGCATTGGCCCGGGCGGGCGGCGCCGCGGTGAACCTGGTCGTCTCGGCGGCGGGGATGCGGGCGGCGAAAGTGCTCGCCCGGCGCTTCGGCACGCCGGCGGCGATCGGTTGCCCGATTGGCTCTCACGCGCCGGCCGTTTACCAGGCGCTCGAGCAGGCGGCAGCCGAAGGCGGCGCATCCATCGTGACCTATGCGGCGCGGGAGGTGCCATCTGGGCCGGCCGCGGCGTTATTGGGCGAGCCGGTGTCTATGGGATCGCTGGCGGCGGCCCTGGAGGCCCGTGGCGTTCCGGCGCGGGTGATCGCAGTGGCGGAAGACAGCCGGGCGTTGCTCGCCCCGGGGGACACCCTCGCCTTGGACGAGGAAGCGGTTATCGCCGCGGTGAGCGACGCGCCGGTGATCGTGGCGGATCCGCTTTATCGGCCGGTGGTGCCGGCGGCGGCGCATTTTGTGCCGCTGCCCCATCTGGCGCTGTCCGGGCGGATCTTCCTCGCGCAGATGCCTGATTATTTCGCGCCGGATTTTGACGCGGTGATCGACGCCATCGCGGCGGCCGCACGTTAACCCTTGTGAAAGACCAAGAGAAAGAAGGCAGCATTGTGGCAACATTAAACGAAACCCCGCTGGGCGAGCGGGTGCATATCGGCTTTTTCGGGCGGCGCAACGCCGGCAAGTCGAGCCTGGTCAATGCGGTGACGGGTCAGGCCATGGCCGTCGTCTCGGAGACGGCCGGAACCACCACCGACCCGGTGGAGAAGACCATGGAGCTTTTGCCCATCGGACCGGTGCTTATTATCGACACGCCGGGCACCGACGACGTCGGCGCCCTGGGCGAGAAGCGGGTGGCCCGGGCTCGGGAAGTGCTCGATCGGACGGATATCGCCGTGCTGGTGGTCGACGGGGCCGTGGGCCTCACGGCGGACGACAGGCGCCTGCTCGCCCTCTTTGAGGAAAAGCAGGTGCCCCATTTGGTGGTGATGAACAAATGCGACGTGGGCAGTGCGCGGATGCCGGAAGACAGCATCGCCGTTTCGGCGCGCACCGGCGAAGGGATTGAGGCCTTTAAAAAACGGTTGGCGGCTTTTGGCGCGGTCGAACGGCGCCCCAAGGCTCTGGTGAGAGATCTGGTTGAACCGGGGGAGATCGCGATGCTGGTGATCCCTATCGACAGCTCCGCACCCAGGGGGCGGCTGATTTTGCCCCAGCAGATGGTGATTCGCGATCTGCTTGACGCCGGCGCGACGGCCCTCTGCGCCCAGCCCGAGCAGTTGGCAGACCTGCTTGCGAAGCTGACGGCGCCGCCGAGGCTCGTGATCACCGATTCCCAGGTTTTTAAAGCGGTGGCGAAGATCGTGCCGGAAGCGATGCCGCTGACGTCCTTTTCGATTTTGATGGCGCGCTACAAGGGTTTTCTCGCATTGGCGGTGGCCGGCGCCGCGGCGATTAAAACCTTGAAAGACGGTGATCGGGTGCTCATCGCCGAGGGCTGCACCCATCACAGACAATGCGAGGACATTGGCACGGTGAAGCTGCCCCGTTGGCTCGAAGCCGCTACCGGCGCCCGCCTGGCTTTCGAAACGGCTTCCGGCAAGGGCTTCCCCGAAGACCTCACGCGCTACGCCCTGGTGGTGCACTGCGGCGGCTGCATGCTGGGCGAGCGGGCGGTGGTGAGCCGGATGCGGCAAGCGGCGGCCCAGCACGTCCCGGTGACGAATTACGGCGTGGCCATCGCCCAGATGAACGGGATTCTGGCGCGCAGCCTCGCGATTTTGCCGAGTTTGCAACAGCAAGTGGCCAAGTGAAGGCGACGAAAGGAGAACGGATGGACAACACGGCATTGATCGAGGAGTTAGCAAGGCGCCGGACCCTGCCGGCGGAAGCGCTTGTCCAACTGCTGACGACCCTCACGGCGGCCGAGGCCGAAACGCTCTACGCCCGGGCGCGGGCCGTTCGGGAGGCGCATTACGGCCGCGCGGTGTATCTGCGGGGGCTGATTGAGTTCTCCAACGTCTGCCGCAACGACTGTCGCTACTGCGGCATTCGCCGGAGCAACGGCCGGCTCGAGCGTTACCGCCTGACAGCCGAGCAGATTTTGGCCTGCTGCGATCAGGGTCATGCCCTCGGCTTTCGCACCTTTGTGCTGCAAAGCGGAGAGGACGCCCATTATACCGACGACGCCCTGTGCGAGATCGTCGCGCGGATCAAGCACGCCCATCCGGACTGCGCGGTGACGCTGTCCGTCGGGGAAAAGGCGGCCGCCAGCTATCAAGCGTATTTCGACGCAGGGGCCGACCGCTACCTGCTGCGTCAGGAGACGACGGACCCGGCGCTTTACGCCCAGTGGCACCCTGAGACGATGCGCCTTTCCTATCGGCTGGCTTGCCTCAAGACGCTCAAGCGCATCGGTTATCAGGTGGGGGCCGGTATCATGGTCGGGGCGCCGGGGCAGAGGGTGGAAAGCGTGATCGCGGATCTGTTTTATATGCAGGCCCACGAATTCGAGATGGTGGGCATCGGGCCCTTCATTCCCCACAAGGACACGCCCTTTAAAGCTGCGGTGGCCGGAACGCTCGAAGATACCCTGCATCTGCTGGCGGTGATTCGGCTGATGATGCCCCGGGTGCTTTTGCCGGCAACGACGGCCCTGGGCACGATTCATCCCCTTGGCCGGGAAAAGGGCCTCTTAGCCGGCGCCAATGTGGTGATGCCCAACCTCTCGCCGCCGGGGGTGCGCTCGAAGTACATGCTCTACGACGGGAAGATCTGCACCGGGGACGAGGCTGCGGAGTGCCGCCACTGCATGGAGCGGCGCATCGCCAGCGTGGGCTGCCGGACGGTGGTGGACCGCGGGGATTATTGCTCCGCGTAAGCGGCGAAGCGGTATTGAAGACAGGGGAAAGGAGCGGCGATGGCGCGAAGCATGCAGCCGGATGAGCGGCTGATTTATCACGTGGATGTCAACTCGGCGTATCTCTCGTGGACCTCGGTGGCGAGGCTTGCGGCCGGGGAGAGCGACCTGCGGGGGGTGCCGGCCTGTGTGGGCGGCGATCCGCAGATGCGCCACGGGGTGGTGTTGGCCAAATCCATCCCGGCAGGACGCTGCGGTGTGCGCACCGGGGAGCCTTTGGCCGCTGCCCGGCGCAAATGCCCGGAGCTGATCGTCGTTTCGCCGGATTTTGCGCTGTATCGCCGCTTCAGCCGGGCCTTTAAAGCCATTTGCCGCGAGGTCACGCCGATGGTCGAATCCTTTTCCATCGACGAATGTTTTCTCGACATGACGGGCACCCGGGCGACGACGGACCCAACAGGCGTCGCTCATGAACTGAAGGACCGCATCCGCCGGAAGCTGGGCTTTACCGTGAATGTGGGTGTGGGCACCAATAAACTGCTCGCGAAGATGGCCGGCGGCTTTGCCAAGCCGGACCGGGTGCACACCCTCTTTCCGGAAGACATTCCGGCCAAATTGTGGCCGCTGCCCGTCGACAGATTGCTTTTTGTGGGCAAAAGCGCCGCCGGGAAGCTGACCCGCCGGGGTATCCGCACCGTCGGCGAGCTGGCCCGGGTGGAACCGGCGTTGCTCGAGGCGATTGTCGGCGAGAAAAACGGGCGCGCCCTGCACCGGCGGGCCAACGGCATCGACGACAGCCCCGTGGCGGCGGTGCGGGCGGCTGCCAAGGGCTATTCCATCTCGACGACGCTGGCCGACAACGTGACGGACCGGCCCCGGGCACACCGCGTTTTGAAGGCGTTGGCCGATTCGGTGACGGCGCGGATGCGGGCGGACGGCAAGCGGGCGACCTGTGTCAGCGTGCATCTGCGCACCCACCGCTTTGTCAACCGCTCCCGGCAGCGGGCGCTGGACCGTCCGACGGATATCACCGCCGAGGTGGAACGGCTGTCGAAAAAATTGCTCGGCGAGGTCTGGGACGGGACGACGCCCCTGCGCCTGCTGGGCATCGCCTTGACGGGGATCACAGGCAGCCGAGCGGAGCAGCTTTCGCTCTTTGGCGATGCGGCGCGGGAAAAGGAGCAGCGGGTGGACCGCACCATCGACGCGCTGCGCAAAAAATTCGGACCGGACATTATCACCCGGGGCGTGCGCCGGCCGGACGCCGGGCAGGCGGACAAAAAATATCGGGCGCTGATGGAGAAGACGGTGGGCGAAGCCCCGTCGGCCAAAAAACAAACGGATAGCGGCAAGACTAAATCCTGAGCGCGGACGCACTTCTGGCGGGCATCCGCGTTTTTTTGATGCTTGAATTGTCAAGTCAAGTGCAACACAGTTGAATGATAGACTTCATAGGGCGTTCTAAATCCGAGGCACTTCCGTGGTCGTTTGTTCATTTCATCCACTTTGCTTTGTATATACGCTT
>NZ_JAYFFI010000011.1:0-66174 GCF_036289405.1 Pseudoramibacter faecis
ACAATAACGAACGGATCCAGAGCAAAACAAAATGGATGCCTCCTGTAAAATACAGGAGAACATCCATTTATTGCTAACCTAGGTTCCAATGATGTGTCCAGGATTTTGGGTACATATCAGATTAACGCTTGGGTCTTTTGTGTTTGAAAAATTAATAGATGGTGTTTTGCATGTGTTCTTCAAAATATTGTTGACGATTTTTTTCACGACATTTTGGAGTCGAAAGCGGGCAACGCAATTTTATTCACTTCGGTTTAGATATCGGGGGATTCCCGGAAGACGGGCTCGCAGGTTTTGCCGATGGCATGTTTATGAATGAAGAAAGGGATACGCCTTAAATAAGTAGGGCTCACTGGCGTCCGAATGCGGTCGTTTGCCTGCGAATTAATTCTCATTAGGAGTTTTCGTTTTTATAGGATTGTGAATTCAAGCTGACAAAATGTGAGAGCCTGTTAATCTCACCGGCACAAAATGTCACCAGTCTAAGCGTTTTTAAAGAAAACAAAGAGGCATTATTCCTTTAGTGATTTTGAAATCAAAAGGGAAAAAAGCGGGAAAATTTGATAAAAGTGTAAAAATTATGTAAAATATATTCTATCATTTTGAGAAAAAGGAGGGAAGCTTTGTTGCCATCTTTTAAAAAGATAGCGGCCGGGGTTCTGGCGTTGTCCCTGTTGCTCCCGGCGACGCCGGCATTGGCGGCCCCACAGCAAGAAGACATTATAAAATCACGACAGGCATTGTCGGCCACGGAAAAGCAACTGACAGATATTCAAAAGGAGATTGACAAGGCTAACCAGGAACTGACCATTAATAAGGCACTGTTGCCGCAAAGGCAGGCCGAATATGAAAAAAGCAAAAAACAATTGGCGGCTTTGATGCGCAATGAATACGAATCGGGCGGGGATTCCCTTTTGGTTTGCTTATTTTCGGCCAAGACGCCGATTCAGGCTCTTTCTAATATGCAGAGCATGCGTTATGTGCAGGTGAATAAGAAAAGGGTGCTGACTGAGCAAAGAAAAGCCAAGGAAGAACTGGAAGCATCGATCAAAGCGATCGAAGCCAACGCCAAGAAACTGGAAGCGCAAAAGACGGCACTGGCCAAAATCAAAGTGTCCCAGCAATCAAAGTTGGCGAAGCAAGTTTCAGAGTTGAATTCGGCGGCCAGCAGCGCAGGAACCTTTACCCCCGGCACGGACATTTCCAATATTGCATCTTCGAACAGTCCCAAGTTGCAGAAATTTATCAGCATCATGATCGCGCTTTGTAATGACAACTCTCACGGTTACTCTCAGAGTAATCGCTGGGGTCCGGATTTTGACTGTTCGTCTTCAATCATCTACTCATTGCGGATGGCAGGATTACAAACCGGGTCAGCAAATTTTACAGGCAATATGGATGTGCTTTGCAGGTATGGTTGGAAAAAGATTGCTTCGTCTTCCGCGGGCAGAGGCGATATTTTAGTATGTTCTTCGCATGCGGCCTTGTATTTGGGAAATGGCCAAACGGCAGAATTTCATCGGGATTATGATGGCAGGTCGGGAGACTCCACGGGTAAGGAGTCGAACGTCGGCAAATCGTGGAAGTCGAGCGGTTCATATTCCTATGCGTTGCGTTATACGGGAAATTAATAAAAAAGAGACATTCCAATGGAATGTCTTTTTTGGTGCGATAAAATTTCCACAGTTTTCAATCCCATTGGAAGATGGTATAATAAAGCCGTTCTTTTTGAAGAGATAAAAAAGAGAAGTGAGATGACTCAAGGAGTTCGAAATGAAATATAAAGTGGCAGTTTTTGATATGGACGGAACGATTCTCAACACCTTGGACGATCTGGCCGACGCGACCAATGCGACACTGGCGCATTTCGGCTACTCGGAGCGACGCTTGGACGAAGTGCGGCAACTTGTGGGCAATGGCACCCGGAAATTGATTGAACAGGCAGTGCCGCCGGATACATCAGAAGCCGATATTGAAGCGGCGTTTAAATGGTTTGGCCCGTATTATCAGATGCATGCGGATATCAAGACGAAAGCTTACCCAGGCATTGAAGCGCTGCTTCGGGATTTGCGGTCAAACGGTGTTAAAACCGCCGTGGTCTCCAATAAGCCGGACGCCGCGGTGAAAAAATTGGCCCTTCAATATTTTAACGGATTGTTCGACATTGCCATTGGCGAAAACGAGGCGGCCGGCATTCGCCGCAAGCCGGCTCCGGATTCGGTGGATGCCGCTCTTGACGCGTTGGGAGCGGACCGGACAGATGCGGTTTATATCGGCGATTCGGATGTGGATTTGGCAACAGCGCAAAATGCGAGAATGGATCATATTTTGGTGACGTGGGGCTTTCGTGATAAAGCCTTTTTAAAAGCTTGCGGGGCGAAGGTCTTTGCCGATACGACGCAGGCCGTTCTTGCTTTGATTCTGAACAAAGAGCATGAAGGAGAAGCCGATGCATGAGCAATACCGGGGAATTATTTTTGATATGGACGGTGTGTTAATCGATTCTGAACCCTTGTATAAAACCATTGAGAACGAGATGTATCAATCGCTGGGGATCGCTCCGACACCGG
Source organism: Pseudoramibacter faecis (assembly GCF_036289405.1). Classification (NCBI taxonomy): domain Bacteria; kingdom Bacillati; phylum Bacillota; class Clostridia; order Eubacteriales; family Eubacteriaceae; genus Pseudoramibacter; species Pseudoramibacter faecis. The sequence continues at coordinate 2,571 of NZ_JAYFFI010000011.1, forward strand.
AAATGATTAAGAAAAGCATGGGCCGGGGCTGTGAAAATTGGTGGCGCGATTTAAAGGCTTGGTATGATTTGGCGATTGATCCTGTGGCTCAGGCGGAAACAGAAACCGCGTTTTATCTCACTTATTTGGAGGATCCCGTTCGGAGACCGGCGCTTTTTCCGGATGTTCGGCATTGCTTTGAGTCGCTTTACAAAGCAGGATACCGTTTGACCATCGCCTCAGGATCGGCGCGAAAAGTCGTCGAAAAAGTCGTGGCGCTTTTAGGCGTTTCCAATTGGATCGACGGTTTTTTGACGTCGGAAGACGTGGTCGATGGCAAACCGCATCCCGCCATCATGCTGCAGTCTGCTCAAAATATGGGAGTAATGCCGGAGACGTGCTTGGTGATTGATGACGCGACCAACGGCCTTCAGGCGGCGAGAAATGCCGGCATGGACTGCTGGCTTTTTACTTCGGCAGCGGAAGGCATGGCGGATGCTTCTCTGGCAAACGATGTGGTGGAATCCCATCGGGAGATCATGGATCGGCTTTTGAGGTGATTCATGCGCACGCCATATCCTGTTTTTTATCAGCATTTGACGGCTTGGTTTCGGGAAAAGCCCGCTCGCATGCGAGGTCTGAATGTGCTCAACGAAGGGCTGAAATGGTTCGTTTTTGGGGCCTATGGCCTGTTGTGCGCGCTTTTGTGGTGCTTTCGGCGCGAAGACCTTCCAATCAGTTTGGCAATACCGGCGGCGACGTTTGTGTTGCTTTCTTTTGCCAGGGCGAAGATCAATCGTCCGCGCCCTTACGAAACTTATGTGCTGGATCCGCTGATTCATAAAACAACTAAGGGGCGCGGCATGCCCAGCCGTCATATTTTTTCGGCATCGGTTATCGCGATGGCCTGGCTCCATTATCATATCGCGATGGGAATTGTGATGCTGAGCCTTGCGCTTTTGGATGCGACGATTCGAGTGATCGGCGGCGTGCACTATCCGACGGATGTTGCGGCCGGTTATCTGGGAGGCGTACTGGCCGGCCTTTTTATTTTTCTGCTTTTATAAGTAAGGGAAGTATTTTTGAAATTTGAGTCGTCCATGCCGACAAATGCTGAAACTGAACTAATGAAGATGACATTGGCCCAGTAATGCATCACCATTGGTATGGTGGTGCTCGGCACCTTAATGACCCGATTTTTGCCTTTTGTGGTTTTTCCATCCGGAAAGCCGCCCCCCAATATATCCAATATCTTGGAAAAGTGCTGCCAGCCGCGGTATTTGGTTTATTGGTGATGTATTGTTTGAAGGAGGTGAATATATTTGGGAGGGTCCCACGGCTTGCCGGTATTCATTGCCATTTTTGTGGTCATCGGGCTGCATCGATGGCAAAAGCAGATGCTTTTATCCATTGCCGGCGGCACCATTTGTTATATGTTGTTGCTTCAATTGGTTTTTTAGTATTTTAATCGCTTTTTTATTTAAGGGTCTGACACGGGCCTCTTTTTTGTGCGGTCTTGCATATGAAAACAAAAATAATTATTTTGTAGTGTGTTGGACAAACAACATTCTTTTGTGAACAATCGGCATATAATAAAAGATAATTAACAAAAAGATTGGAGTAAAAGAAATGAAATCTTTAAGGGATCAAAAGGATTGGTTGCGTCAGGCCGAGACCTTTCAAGTGATTGATGTCCGTCACAAAACAGGGAATTTTTTTCCGGGAATTCGCAGGAAAGCGGCCGATCTCGCCGTTGGCGAAGGCTTGATTGTGCTGCAGACTTTTGAGCCGCATCCGCTTTGCCTGGCGCTGAAAAAGATGGGGTTTGATTATTGGGTTGAAACGTCGGAATCCAATTGCTTTAAAACCTATTTTTATCGCGAAGCCATTTCGGAAGATGATGTACCGGCACCCTATGCGCCGCTGGCACTGCTCAACTATCCGATGATTGACGAAAAACTCGGTCAAGTTGCCGTTGATTTTTGGGATTTAACCTGGAACGACGAAAAGCGTTATCTCCCCTATGAAGTGCGCTTGCTTTTATCGCTGGCGAATGCCGTGGGGGCGGGCAGAATGCGCCAGGCCGGCCGGGAATTGGTGAAGGCCTACGCCCATGGTTTGGATGTCCGCGCGTTGGATGATGTGTTTGAATTGCTTGCCTGGAACCAAGGTATTGGCTATTTTTCATCAGAAATCGGTCCTTCGGCGTTGTTTCAGGCTTATAAGTTCATAAAATCGGAAGAAGCCAAGGGGATTGATCGCGCTGAGATCGTGATGAAATTAAAAGAAAATTTTGGGGAAAAGAATCCGGAAGTCGGCGTCGACAATCATTAATACAGCCTTTTAATACATTTGTGTTATAATCAACACAAAAGGAGGCGATTATGATCGAAAAGATGCAATGGATCCCGATGGCATCAGAACTGCCGGAGCGTCAAATTAATTGTTTGGTCAGCGTCACGCATTATCCCATGGCACAGACCATTGGCGGGGCAGCCAGCGAAGAAAAGCGCGAAATTGCATTGGCGACGTTTATTCCCGCATTTAAACAGGGCGGTCAATCAATTTTTTTAACCCATTCTACCAGCGAGGATATGAATAATGTGCTTTTTAACGATGGCAAAATTTTAACGGATGACGGCAGGTGCATTGCGGAGATTACGGCTTGGATGCGGTTGCCCGATCCCTATGATCCGAAAGCGCAATGACCATCCAAAATCAGGAAATGATACGACCGGCGGATTCGTTTCAAGAAGACGCGCGCACGATTCATCTGTCGGTGAAAGATCTGGTGGCGTTTGTTCTTCGAAGCGGCAGTATCGACAATCGCTTCGGCGGTTTTGATCGAGCCCAAGAAGGGGCAGCGATACACCGCCGTCTTCAGAAGATGGCGGGAGACCATTACGAGCCGGAGGTCACCTTGCGCAGATGTGTCTGCTTTGAATCCTGTTGTTTTGATTTGCAAGGCCGTGCGGACGGGATTATCCGCGAGGCAGGAGTCGTTCTTATCGATGAAATTAAGACCGTCTCGAAGGATGTGATGGCTTTAACGGAAGCCGATGACCCGGACTTTTGGGCTCAGGTTAAGCTCTATGGCTGGATGGTTGCCGAGGAAGAAGATCTTGAATCGATCGGAACTCAATTGACGTATTATCAGGTACCCTCCGGGACCATCCGCACCTTTCGCCAAGATTTTACGCGGGGAGAACTTGAAACTTTCACCAAGGCACTTTTGGCGGATTTTATGAAGTGGGTGCGGCTACGTACGGAGAATGTGATTGCAAGAAACCGCAGTCTTTCGCATTTGACCTTTCCTTTTGCCCGGTGGCGGAGCGGCCAGCGGGAAATGGCCATTGCCGTTTATCGCTCAGCATTGCAAAAACGCGCACTGCTTTGTCAGGCACCGACGGGTATTGGCAAGACCTTAGCCGTTTTATACGGCGCGCTGGCCGCTATTGGTCGGGAAAGGGGCGATCGTATTTTTTATGCGACGGCTAAAACGACAAATGCCCTCGCGGCAGAAAAAGCGGCGTATTTGCTTCAGCAGCAGGGGGCCGTTTTCAAATCGGTGACGCTAACGGCGAAGGATGCCGTTTGTTTTTTGGAGAAACGCGAATGTAATCCGGATGCGTGTCCCTACGCGGCGCATTATTATGATCGGGCGGGCACCGTGGTTTACGAAGCATTGCACCGGCATGACCATTTTGATCGCTCTCAAATCGAAACGCTGGCAAGAGATCATGCATTATGTCCTTTTGAGCTGTCCCTTGATTTGGCGGATTGGTGCGATATGATCATCGGCGATTATAACTATCTCTTTGATCCGCATATCGCTTTGGAGCGTTTATCCGGTCCGGAAAATGATTTTAGACAAACGATCGCCTTGATTGATGAAGCCCATAACTTGCCGGACAGAGCCCGCGGAATGTTTTCTGCAGCTATTCATAAAGCAGACGCTCTGGCAGTGCGCAAGACCATTTCCAAACAGGATTCGTCTTTTCGAAAAGCATTGACAAGACTTAACAATGCGTTTTTAGCCTTGCTTCAAAATCAGGAATCAGATTTTGAAGTGGTGTCATCTTCCCGAATTGCACCTTTGAATGAAAGCCTGCAATATGCTTGCTTTGCCTGTGAAGCCTATACAAAAGCGGCGCGGGAACACGGGAATACTGTGGACGACTTGGTTATGGATTGGTACTTTAACGTCAGAAGATATCTTGATATGGCGGAAATAGCAGGTGCGGAAAGTGTCGTCACCTGTGAAAAGAAAAGAAAAAATCTGATCGTCACGCAAAGGTGTCTGGATCCTTCCGGGCATATTGGCGAAAAAGCGGCCATGCTTCGGACGGTGATTTATTTTTCGGCGACATTGGTGCCCAGGGATTATTACGCATATTTTTTGGGCAGCGGCCGGGAGACGGCAACGATCCAGCTGCCTTCACCCTTTGATGCCGACCGTTTTGGCGTTGTCGTGGCTAATCATATTTCGACCAAATATCGCGATCGGGAAGCGAGTGCAGAGGCAGTCGCCCAGCTGATCAAAATATTTGTGTCCGGCAGAAGCGGCAATTACTTGGTCTTTTTCCCATCGTATGCCTATTTGGCATTGATTGTTAATCGTTTAGGCGAAGATAACTCGTTTGAACTTCTAGTGCAGGATCCGACAATGACAGTTGATAAACGGGAAGTTTTCTTATCGCGGTTTCACGAAAAAAATAAGAAAACTTTGGTTGGATTTTGCGTGCTTGGCGGATTTTTTAGCGAAGGGATTGATCTCATTGGCGATCAACTGATCGGCGCGGTGATTGTCGGCGTGGGGCTGCCTATGGTTTGCCCGGAAAATAATCTGCTCAAACAGCATTTTGATGAACGATTGCAGTCCGGATTTGATTATGCCTATCGATATCCGGGGATGAACAAAGTAATTCAGGCCATGGGGCGGGTGATCCGGGCGGAAAGAGATCGCGGCATGGCGCTTTTAATTGATTCTCGTTTTTCCGAAAAGGCTTATCAAAGTTTGCTGCCAGTTGCAGATGAAAAGATTTATTGGGTCCAAAATGCAGAAGTACTGCGACAAGCGGTCGGTCATTTTTGGTCATAAGACAATGCCCAAGAGACACAAGTGCAAAAAATAAAAAAGAGATCCTGAAAAACGCTCAAGATCTCCTTTATAATGATTTTTATAAGCCCAATTTGATATCGACGTGATATTGTGTTTTTAGATTCTCCGCCTCTGCGACGTAACGGCGATTTTGTTTTTGCCCCAGAAGGAAACGATAGAGACTGTCGCGGGCGGCTTCAAAGGGAACGGTTTCGTTTGTTTTGCGATCGGTGCATTGAATGATGTGCCAGCCGAACTGCGTTTGGACGGGGGCACTGGTCATCTCTCCGGGGTTCAGCGAAAAGGCAGCCATTTCAAATTCGGCAACCATTTGTCCTTTGTGGAAGTAGCCGAGATCACCACCGCGGTCTTTATTGGCAGAGTCGGCAGAATAAGCTTTTGCCGCCTGTTCAAAGGTTTTTCCGCCAGTATTGATTTCTTCAATGATATCGATGGCCTGTTGTTTGGCTGGAACTAAAATGTGATTGCAACGAACGGAATCCGGCGCGATAAATTTGTCCTGGTTTTCATCGTAATACTGACGAAGCTCGTCTTCTTCAACTTTTACAGAAGACATAAAATGCGAAATCATGTATGATTTTAAAAATTTTTCAGTCATTTCCGCAAATTCTTTTTGATATTCTTCCGTTTCTTCAATTTTTTCAGCTTTGCCTTTTAAATAAAAAAGTTCCTGCGCAATCATCTCGTTGAGCAATTGGCGACGGCCTTCGTGAGTACGAAATTGCATTTGCTGATCCTGCGGAGCTTGTTCAACGAGCAAATCCAGCTGGCTCTGCGTGATTTCTTTGCCTTCAACAGTGGCAAGGACTTGATCCTTTTCTGACATGTGATCCTCCTGTGATCGGTGATTTAATGCCATTTAGTCTATCGTTTGCGTTTTTTTTTGTCAAGCCGCGTTTAATAAGCAAGGGTCAGGATAAAAGGGCGCGTTTTTATTAAGAAGTTAAGCATAAACGGCTTGTAAAAGCGCACTGAAGATGTTAAAGTGAATTATTCAGAAACGATACATTTGCGAAGGAGAATGCCATGCAGGAAGACCAGCAGCCAAAGAAACATTATCAAATTCCATCAGGGATGAACTATGGAAAGACCGTTGTGATTTCAAGTGATCATAACGCTCGTTTCAATTGCAAAATTGTGATTGACGCGGTGCGTCAAGATCCATTTTTGGCCCAACTGGTTAATGTAAAAGTAGGAGACGTGGTTTTGCGAGGAAGCAGGCATTATCGCGTTGATCGAATTGATATGATCCGAAATCCTTCAAGTTAACGAGTTTCTTCTTTACTTTTTTTGAATATCGTGTATAATAAAAATAATCATTGTGTGGTTTTGGCGCGCAATAAAACACGAAAATTTTCGGAAAGGGCACATTTTGTGTTCTTTTTTTTCAGATAAAGTCTTGTCCACTTTTCCGATTTTATCTGGAGACAAACACCATTTTAAATTTGGGAGGTTCTTTTGGACGCAAAGTATAAAAGGGTTATGATCAAACTCTCTGGTGAAGCCTTGGCCGGTGAGCAGGGGTTTGGGATTGATCCGACAACCGTTCAGCAAATCAGTGAATCCGTAAAAGATGTCTATGTCCATGATGTGGAAATCTCTGTTGTTGTTGGCGGCGGCAATTTTTGGCGCGGTCGTCAGGGATTTGGTATGGATAAATCGACAGCCGATTATATGGGAATGTTATCAACCGTGCTAAATGCTTTGGCGTTGCAGGATGCATTAGAACAAATGGACGTTCCGGTCCGCGTTCAGACAGCCATCGAGATGAAGGAAATTGCGGAACCCTATATCAAGCGTAAGGCCATGCGTCACCTTGAGAAGAAGCGCGTTGTTATTTTTGCAGCGGGGACTGGGAATCCATTTTTCACCACAGATACGACGGCGGCGCTTAGAGCAGCAGAAATTGATGCCGATATCATCTTGTTGGCGAAAAATGTAGATGCTGTTTATAATTCCGATCCGGAGATCAATCCAAATGCTCAGAAATTTGATCACCTGAGTTATCTGGATGTGATTAACAAAGGACTTAAAGTAATGGATTCGACAGCTATCACGCTTTGCATGGATAATGATATTCCAATTTTGGTTTTCGGTTTGGATAATCCGGATAATATTTTGCGTGCAGTTAATGGCGAACGGATTGGCACATTAATTGAGGGGGGAAACTAAGATGGTTAATGAAATGATGCAGCATGCCGAAGAAAAAATGAATAAGGCATTAGAAAATTTGAGTGGCAGTTTGAACACTTTGCGTGCGGGACGAGCCAATGCGCATATTCTCGACAAAGTGACCGTCGACTATTATGGGGCACCAACAGCGATTAATCAGCTGGCCACGGTTGCAGCACCGGAAGCACGACTGATCACGGTTCAGCCTTATGACACGACAGCGCTGCCGGCGATTGAAAAGGCCATTCTTACAGCAGATCTGGGATTTAATCCATCCAACGATGGCAAGATTATTCGTTTAGCGGTGCCGCAATTGACTGAAGAACGCCGAAAAGAATTGGTCAAACTCACCAAAAAATATGGAGAAGAATGCAAGATCGCCATGCGCAACATCCGTCGCAAGTCAGATCAAAAACTCAAAACGGCGCAAAAAGACGGTGATATCAGCGAAGACGAAATGCACGATGGTCAAAAATCTGTTCAGAAATTAACCGACAAAAAAATCAAAGAGATTGATGCGGTTCTGAAAGCCAAAGAAGAAGAAATCCTGGCGGTATAACGGATAAAACCAAATAGATCTGGTTCAAGAGTGGGGTGACCCGCTCTTATGTTTTTATGAGAATGATGCAATATTCTCAGAGGAGAAAAATGGCAAGGAAAGACGCGATTTATGAGTTGCTCAAGCCACAAGTGACGGCTTTGGGCTATGAACTTTACGAAGTGGATTTTGAAAAGGCCGGAAAAAAACGCATTTTAACGGTCTACATTGATCGGGAAGGAGGGGTCAGCTTGGAAGACTGTGAAAAAGTCAGCCGAGAAATCGGTGCATTTTTGGACGCAGCGGATCCGATCGCTGAAACATATACCCTTCAGGTGTCTTCGCCGGGATTAGAACGTAAACTGACGAGATTGAAACATTATCGGGCAGTTATCGGTGAAATGATTGATTTAAAATTTTTTGAGGCCATTGATGGGAAAAAACAATTATGCGCTGTTTTGCGCTTCGTTGATGATGAAAAAATTGTGGTTCAAGAGGGTGACGCTGAGCCGTTAACGATCCCGTTTAAATCAATTGCAAAAGCATCTCTTCATTTTGAATTTTAGGAGTAGAAAATGAATGCAGAATTTTTAGCGGCCCTGGACGTTTTGGAAAAAGAAAAGGGCATTAATAAAGAAGAATTGATAGAGGCAATCGAAAGCTCGATTGAACAGGCTTATCGCAAGAATTATGGGTCTGAACAAAATGTTGAGGTGAGGTTCGACCGATCTTCTGGTGAGATTCAGGTTTACACTACTTGGCTGGTTGTCGATGAGGTGATGGATCCCGATAAAGAAAAGACATTGACAGAGGCCTTGACGATCGATGAAACGGCGGAAATCGGTCAAATGATTGAGAAAAAAATTGCACCGAGGCATTTTGGCCGCATTGCAGCCCAAAATGCCAAACAAATGATTTATCAAAAGATCAAGGAGCAGGAACGTAAAAATATTTACGATACATTTATTGAACGCCAAGATGAAGTTGTAACAGGAAAAATTGATCATGTGGATCGCCGGATGGTCTATGTGGATATCGGCGATGCGACGGGGTTTATGCCGCTTTCCGAGCAGATTCCGACCGAGCATTATAAAGCAGGACAGCGCATTCGTGTTTACATTACTTCGGTCAAGGAAACGAGCAAAGGACCGGAAATTATGGTGTCCAGAACACATTCCGGATTGCTTAAACGGCTTCTCGAAGAGGAGGTGCCGGAAATTTACGATGGCGTGGTCGATGTTGAAAGCATTGCTCGAGAAGCGGGTTCACGTTCAAAAATTGCGGTTAAATCGAATGACAGCACGGTTGATCCGGTTGGATCCTGCGTGGGATACCGTGGCACGCGCATCCAAAATATCATTGATGAATTGGGCGGTGAAAAAATTGACGTCATTCGCTATAACGAAGATATTCATGAATTTATTGCCAATGCTTTGAGTCCGGCCAACGTTATTGAGGTTTTGGCTAATCCTCGCGATAAACAGGCGTATGCTGTGGTTGACGATTTTCAATTTTCGTTGGCGATTGGTAAAGAAGGACAGAATGTTCGCTTGGCGGTTCGATTGACCGGCTGGAAGATTGATATTAAAAGTGCCAGTGATTTTCAGGTGATGCTGGATGAAAATCCGAATTTGAGAGAAGAATTTTCCCAGGAAAAAGAAACCGAGAAATTGGTGGATGATATCCTGCAAGAAATGGATGAAGTGCTCAGTGATGATGCCGGCGCTGGATTGCTGGATGCCGATTCGGATACAGAGACCGATGTTTTGGCAGATGATCCTATTGAAGCAGAGACGCTTCTGAACGATTGAAATGATGAAAAAAATACCGATGCGAACATGCATTGCATGTAAAGAAAAACAACCCAAGAAAGATTTGATTCGAATCGTATATAGCGAAACTGAAGGGTTGACATATGATCTGACAGGGAAGAAGAACGGTCGGGGAGCCTATATCTGTCGGAGCTTGCAATGTGTTGATAAATTAAAAAAAGAAACCCTTCAATCGGCTTTAAAACAGCCGATCGGTAGCGAAGCGTTTGACCAACTGATGGCTGCATTGCATAAGGAAATACAGCCCATGTAAATATAAAAGGAGGAAATTATATGGCAAAATTGAGAGTATATCAATTAGCAAGTCAGTATGATATTCCAAGCAGAGAATTTGTCCAGATCTTAAACCGATTTGAAATCCCAGTTAAAAATCATATGAGCGCACTGACAGATCAACAAGTTAAAAATTTTAAAAATCAATTTAATCCCGAGAAGGACCGGCGCACTGAAGAACAGACGCCGGCTAAAAAGAAAAAAGCGCCTTCTAAGACCCCCCCCGCTGCAAAAGAAGAAACCAAGACAGCATCACAAAAAACAAAACAAGTTCCGAAACAAAAGACAAAGCAATCGCATGTAGATCATTCTGAAAAAGCTCAGGGCACGGATAAAAAGCGTGCTGAAAAGAAAAAAACAGCTGATGTAAAGCAGAAATCGATTAATCCAAAACAATCAGGGGCTCAAGAGCATGCGTCGGGATCAAAAAAGAAAAATAGTGCGGAGGCGTCGCCAAAACAAAATAACGAAAATAAAAAAAGCCGCAAAAAGAAAAATAAAAAGGATCGCGTCAACCGCCGCAATGAGCCAGTTCTTAAGGTGAAAGACCACAGCAAAAAGGGAAAAACCTCTCACGCGGTCTACAAAAAGAAAAAAGACGAAAAGAAAACAGAACAGGCAAAAAATAAAGTCTATGCTATTCCGGAAAATATTACGGTTAGTGAACTGGCTGAAACACTAGATGTCGCAGCGACCGAAATTATTAAAATTTTGATGCTCGCCGGAACCATGGCCACGATCAATCAAAGGATCGATTTTGATACAGCTCAATTGGTTTGTGATGAACTGGGGTATGAAGTTGAAGTTGTTAAAGTCGAAGATGTCTTTGAAAAAATGCTCGAGGAATATGACGAAGAGGAAACGGGTAATGAAGAAATCCGCCCGCCAGTTGTCACGGTTATGGGGCACGTTGATCACGGCAAAACGTCGCTGCTTGACCGTATTCGGAAATCACATGTAACAGCGGGTGAAGCTGGCGGCATTACCCAGCACATTGGGGCGTACACGGTTAAGATTCAAGGGAAGTCGATCACTTTTATTGACACCCCGGGCCACGCCGCGTTTACGGCCATGCGCTCACGCGGCGCGCAAATGACAGATATTGCTGTTTTGGTTGTGGCTGCGGATGATGGCGTGATGCCGCAGACGATAGAAGCCATCAATCATGCCAAGGCGGCAAAAGTGCCGATCATTGTTGCAATTAATAAAATCGACAAAGAAGGCGCCAATTCCGAACGCGTCAAGCAGGAATTGGTCGATCAAGGTGTGATTATTGAAGAATGGGGCGGCGATGTGATTGCGGTTCCGGTTTCGGCCAAAAAAGGCGAGAATATCGACGAATTGTTAGAGAACATTTTGTTAGTTGCCGAAATGGAAGAATTGAAAGCAGATCCCGATCGGCCGGCACGCGGTTGTGTGATTGAAGCGCGGGTAAAAAAAGGCAAAGGCTCAACCGCTTCTATTTTGGTTCAGCAGGGGACGCTTCATCTCGGTGATGCGATTCTCTCCGGGACGACCTATGGCCGCGTGCGAACCATGGTTGATGATAAAGGGCGCCGAATCAAGAAGGCGGGTCCGTCGCGACCCGTTGAAATTTCAGGCCTTTCCGGAACGCCGGAGGCCGGCGATGACTTTATCGTTATGCCGTCGGACAAAGAAGCGAGACAAATGGCGGAACAACGCCTCGAACAGGAAAAGAACAACCGTCAGGCAAAAGCTAAAGTTTCGTTGGATGATCTGTTCTCTCGAATTCAGGAAGGCGATGTTAAAGATATCAATCTGATTGTAAAAGCGGATGTCCAGGGATCAGTTGAAGCATTGTCGCAATCGCTTCAAAAATTAAGCAATGACGAAGTTAAAGTCAATGTCATTCATGGTGCTGTTGGCGCGGTCAATGAATCAGACGTATTGCTGGCGACCACTTCCGACGCGATTATTATTGGATTTAATGTGCGCCCGGATAAAAACGCATTGGCGGCCGCCGAAAATGAAAAAATCGATATTCATCTCTATCGTGTTATTTACGATGCGATTGACGATGTGAAAAAAGCCATGGAAGGGCTGCTCGATCCGGAGTTTCTGGAAAAGGTAACCGGAGATGCGGAAGTGCGCTCTACCTTCAGAATTCCGGGAGGCATCATTATTGCCGGTGCCTATGTCACGGACGGGAAGATCAGCCGCTCTGATGAAGTGCGTGTCGCACGAGACGGCATTGTTGTTTTTGAAGGAAAGATCGCTTCGCTGCGTCGATTTAAAGACGATGTGAAAGAAGTCAACCAAGGTTACGAATGCGGTATCGGGATTGAAAACTACAACGATATTAAAGAAGGCGATGTGATCGAAACTTTTGTCAATGAAGCTGTTAAGCGCGAACTTTAGAGTTTTACCCTCATGGGGACTGAAAACTAAAAATAGAAAGGGCTAATCAAGATGGCTTCTCATAGAAAAGAAAGAATTGACGCTCAGATTCAAAGAGAACTGAGTTTAATCATTCGACAGAAAACGAAAGACAAACGCCTGCATAACAATACTTTAAGTATTACTGACGTCAAGGCAACACCTGATTTAAAAGTGGCCACAGTGTACATCAGTGTGTTTGGATCGGAAGAGGATGCGCAAGGTGTTATGGAGGCTTTAGAAAAGGCGAAGGGATTCTTGCGCAGCAGCCTCGGAAAAATCATGAAAACACACATGATTCCGGAACTGCACTTTAAACGGGATGAATCGGTTGCTTACGGCATGCATATTGATGCCATTTTAAACGAACTGCATCAGCAGGAAAGTGAAAAGGCATGATCAGACCTATCTCACAGGAAATTGCAGATTATCTGAAAACTCATGATCGTTTTTTGATCATGGCCCATCAAAAACCGGATGGCGACGCTATTGGTTCCGCCATTGCTTTGGGGCTGGGGCTGAAGAAATGTCATAAAAAAGTCGATTATTATGTGCAGACGCCAGTGGAGCAAAAGCTTGTCGGGTTGCCAGAAATCAACCGCTTTAATCGCAACATGGCTGATCGCTATGACGCACTGGTTTTTGTGGATTGTTCGACTTTGTCCTTTGCTTTTAAACCAGAGGAATTGCCCCTTCATGACTGCAGTATCGTCATCGACCATCATCAGAGCAATGAGGGTTATGGCGTTCTCAATCATGTGGAAACCACTTCGGCGACAGCTGAATTGATCTTCCGGCTGCTGATGCAGATGGATATTGAGCCAGACGCGGAAATTGCAGACGCTATTTTCGCCGGTATCTCGACGGATACAGGCTCGTTTCAATTTTCAAATGTGACCGCTGAGACCCATGAAATTGTAGCGCAGCTTTACGCTTATCAGAATGACTTCGCCGTTCTATCGAAACGGTTGCATTGTGAAAAATCCTACGATCAAATGAAAATGTACGGGGCGGCGGCTTCGGTGCTGAAAGTCTTGGACAATGGCCGGATTGGATGGGTATTGCTCGATTATGCAACGATTCAAAAATATGGCGGTGATATTAATATCACAGATGATATTGCCAATATCGGCATGAATATCTTAGGGATCATGGTGGCAGCAACCATTAAAGAGGTCACGCCGGGGCAATACCGCGTTTCGCTCAGATCGCGTTCGCCGTTTGATATTGATGTTTCGGTTATCGCCAAGCGTTATGGCGGCGGCGGTCATAAACGAGCGGCCGGATTGACATTTGCCGGTAATTTGATGGAAATCCAAAACGCATTGATTGATTTGGTCGCCGGTAGCATTGACAGATGACGAATAAACCAGTGAAACAGCCAAACGGCGTATTGATTGTGGATAAGCCCAAGGGAATGACCTCTCATGATCTCATCAATCGCTTGCGTCGACTTTACCAGTTCAAAAAAATCGGACATACCGGCACGTTGGATCCTAATGCGTCTGGCGTGATGGTGGTGTGTTTTGGGCAGGCTACCAAATTTATTCAATATTTTACAGATACGGATAAAACCTATCGGGCCGAAGTGATTTTTGGTCTGGAAACAGATACTTATGATGCGACAGGGAAAGTGCTCCGAGTATGCACACCAGATTTTTCTATTGCAACATTGCGTCATAGGCTGCAGCAATTTAAGGGCGATTTAATGCAAAAACCGCCGATCTATTCGGCTTTAAAAAAAGACGGGAAAAAATATTACGATTATGCGCGAGCCGGCCGAATGATTAAGCTGCCGGAGAGACCGATCCGTATTTATCAAATAGAAATTCAAAGAATCGGTGCATTGCCCCAGCGCTGCGAACTTTTGGTCCACTGTTCATCGGGAACCTATATCCGCAGCTTGTGTCATGATCTGGGAACGGGGATGAATACCTATGCTTGTATGGGTGATTTGAGGCGCACGGCGGTTGGGCGGTGGCGTATTGAAAATGCGCATACTTTGAGTAACCTTGAAAAAATGTCGATGGTAGAGCGTTTCGAAGGGCTTCAGCCGGCTGAACGCTTTTTAGATCAATATGATTCGGTGCAAAGCAATGCACGAGGCGATCGCTTTATTGGAAATGGCGCAGAACTTTACGCTTGGAACAGTATGACCGGTTTTGAAAGATTAGAAGCTGACCAATTACTGCGTATTTACGACAGCCAAGGCAGATTTAAAGGTATCGGCCAATTTAGATTAAACGGTAAAGTCCAGCCGACTGAACCTTGCGTGCGTCCGCTGAAAATGATGAGTCCAGAATAATATGATGACAGAAAAATATATAAATCAGGAAATTGCATTAGCTTTAGGTTTCTTTGACGGCGTTCACAAGGGACATCAAAAGCTTTTAGAAAAGACAATGATCATTGCCGAAGCAAATCATTGGATGTCCGGTGTGATGACCTTTGAAAGTCATCCGCTCAAATTGATCTTCCCGGCTTATGCGCCCAAAATGATTACAACCAATGCTCAAAAAACGGCTGCAGTGAAGGCCATGGGGATTGATCGAGTCTTTATCAATCAATTCACAGAAGAATTGATGAATCTATCGCCGGAAGCTTTTATTCGCGATTATTTATTGCTGAAATACAATGTTAGGCATTTGGTGGTCGGCTTTAATTACACTTTCGGCTATAAAGGTGCCGGAACGACTAAGGATCTGGTAGATTTTGGTAGTGAATACGGCTTTACGGTTTCTGTGATGCCGCCATGTGTCATTGGGGGAGAAACAGTAAGCTCAACACGCATCCGTGAATTAATCGCCACGGGAAAAGTGGAGGATGTGCCGCCGCTTCTAGGCCGACCTTATACAGTCGAGGGAAAGATTGTAACTGGAAAACGCCTTGGACATACCTTCGATGTACCAACAGCTAATTTGCAGTCGGATGTTTCTGTTATTATGCCAAGCACCGGTGTTTATTTTACAAAGGTGGAGCTTGACGGCAATCAGTATGACGGATTGACCAACTTGGGATATAATCCAACATTTGATAAACATCCATACAGCATCGAAACCTATATTTATGATTTTAATCAGAATATTTACGGACATCATCTGAAGGTATCCTTTTTAAAAAAGATCCGGGATGAAATCAAGTTTGAGTCTGTGGATGCACTCATTGCGCGTATCAAACACGATATCCATTTTATAGACCAAATGTATCGCAAAAAATAAAAGGATTTTTTAAATAGAGGGTGAAAGGGGATGATTGAATGCCGAAATATTCGGAAGAGATTATTCAGCGTGTCATAGAAGCCAATGATATTATCGATGTGGTCTCCCAATATGTTCAACTGAAAAAATCAGGCCATTCATATATGGGATGCTGTCCATTCCACAATGAACGAACACCGTCATTTTCAGTGTCGCAAGACAAACAGCTGTATCATTGCTTTGGCTGCGGTGTGGGTGGCAATGTCATTTCCTTTGTAATGGACAAAGAGAATATGAGCTTTCCGGAAGCACTTCAATACCTGGCAGAGCGGGCCAATATTCATTTGCCTAAAAGCACTTCCGAAGACGATGCGAAATATCAAAGAAAAGAAACGCTCTATGAGCTGAACCGTGTGTTGGCTAACCATTATTATACACTGCTCAAGCATCAACCCGATGCGCTGGCATATCTTAAAGAAAGAGGGATTGATGCCCAGACCATTAAAACCTTCGGATTGGGATACGCAGCGGACCAGTGGCGCGAAGCGTGCCAGTATCTGACGGCAAAACAATTCAAAATTGATGATATGATCGATAGTGGCGTGGAAATTAAAAATGACCGCGGGCAGTTTTACGATCGCTTTCGCAATCGATTGATGATACCCATTCAAAACGCCAGAGACAAGATCATCGGATTTGGGGGTCGCATTCTTTCCAAAGAGGAACATGGTCCGAAATATTTGAATTCTTCCGAGTCGCTGATTTTTTCTAAAGGGACGGAACTTTTTAATTTAAATCGGGCCAAGAAAAACATTGTCGACAATCAGTTAGTGGTGGTAGAAGGCTATATGGATGTCATTGCCCTGTATCAGCGCAGTGTCAAAAATACCGTGGCGGCATTGGGAACGGCCTTTACACCCCATCATGCCAAGCTTTTAAGCCGCTATGTCGACGAAATCGTCTTGTGCTTTGACGGCGATCAGGCCGGTGAAAATGCAACGAACAAAGCGATCGCAATTCTAAAAAATTCACCGCTTAAAATCAAAGTGGTGCGGCTCAATGCCGAGGATGACCCGGATTCTTATATTCGCAAAAACGGCGTTGACGCTTTCAGACAACAGGTGCGGGAAGCCCAAACAGCCATCGAATATCAACTGACCTATCTGAAGAAGGATAATCCATTAAAAACGAACGATGATCGCTTAACCTATGTGAGCCAGGCGGTTCCCATTATTCGGGGAGCGAAGTCTGATATTGAAAAAAACTTTTTTTCCAAATTGGTCGCGCAGAGCACAGGAATTTCTGCTAAAATGATTTATAATGCTGCAGCTAAAAGCATCGGATATTCAGAAGAACAAATAATGCCGGCTTTTAAAAAATATTTAGCGGAACAAAAGAAAAAAACACCCAAGGCTGTGCTCCAGGCTGAAAAGAATATTATTATAGGCCTTTTAAACCAAACCATCCCTTTTAATGCGCTTGATTTAACGGAATCACATTTTTCTGATGCGATGTTTCGACAAGCTTTTTGCGAAATCAAAAAATGTTATCAGGAAAGAAAACCCATGACAGGGGCCACGGTTATTGCCGCTCTTGATCAGCCAGAAGCGCAGCAAGCATTAACCGCGCTCATCATGGAAAGCTCGAATGGCGAAGCAAATCCCAAAGAAAGCATTCGCGTGCTTAAGCAATACAAAGATGCCGCAGCGATGCGTGCGCTGCAAAAGAAACTTAAAACATTGGATCCGAGCGATCCAGAAGTTGCACAAACATTGAATGCATTAATGGAATTGAAAAAACGAAAAGATAGCATGCAGGAGGTGGAAGATGGCAGATAAAAAAAACACACTGACAAAAGACGGTGTCCTAAAACAAATGGATACCATCCAGTCTTTGTCGGAAGAAGAAGTCACCCCGGAAATCCAGAATTTGCCCGAAATTCAATCCTTGATCAAAAGAGGCAAACAAAAGGGGATTCTTAATAGTGAAGACATTGAGCATGCCCTATCAGAAAAGGATTTTGACTCCGATGAGATTGATGCAGTGTATCTGTATCTTCAAAAACAAAATATTCGTTTGACCTTTAAGGATATGGATATGACGGATTTGGACGATGCAAGTATCGCAGAATTACGTTCCATCGAAAAAGACGAAAAGACGAACAAAAAAGAGGATCTGACGGAAAATGTCAATGTGAATGATCCGGTGCGGCTGTATCTAAAAGAAATCGGTCGTGTTTCCCTGTTGACAGCAGACGAAGAAATGGCCATCGCCAAACGGATGGCCGCCGGAGATGAAGATGCCAAAAAGGAATTGGCAGAAGCTAATTTGCGCTTGGTAGTCTCCATCGCTAAGCGTTATGTGGGGCGGGGAATGTCATTTCTTGATTTGATTCAAGAAGGGAATCTGGGTCTCATCAAGGCGGTTGAAAAATTTGATTATACCAAGGGTTTTAAATTCTCTACCTATGCGACTTGGTGGATCCGCCAGGCCATTACAAGAGCTATTGCCGATCAGGCGAGAACCATTCGTATCCCGGTGCACATGGTTGAAACCATTAATAAATTGATTCGCGTTTCTCGGCAACTCCTGCAGGAATATGGAAGAGAACCAACTCCGGCTGAAATTGGCAAGGAAATGGGTTTTTCGGAAGATAAAGTGCGGGAAATTCAAAAAATTGCCCAAGATCCGGTTTCGCTTGAAACGCCGATCGGGGAAGAAGAGGATAGCCATTTGGGTGATTTTATTCCAGACGATGAAGCGCCGGCGCCGTCAGAAGCGGCATCATATGCTCTATTAAAAGAACAGTTGATTGATGTTTTGAGCACGTTAACCGACCGAGAAGAAAAAGTGTTGCGGCTGCGTTTCGGTTTGGATGATGGCCGTGCAAGAACACTTGAAGAGGTTGGTAAAGAATTCGATGTCACGCGGGAAAGAATTCGGCAAATCGAAGCAAAAGCACTGCGAAAACTTCGTCATCCCAGTAGAAGTAAAAAATTAAAGGACTACCTGACCTAAATGTTATCAGAACGGCTGAAGTGTATTGTTGAAGCTGTCGGCAGGGCTGAATGCGTTTTAGATATCGGAACGGATCACGGTTACGTGCCGATTGCGCTGATTCAAAACGGGCAAGTGCAACGTGCCATTGCTTCAGATATTTCAATATCTTCACTTCAAAAGGCAAAAGAGCAAATTATTCGCCGCGGAATAACTGGTATTGAAACTCGGTGGGGATCTGGTTTGGATATTATTGCTCCAGGAGAATGCGATGCGGTTGTGATAGCAGGAATGGGCGGCTTGCTGATGGCCGATATTTTGCTGAAAGGCAAAATAAAATTAGAGCATCATTTTCATTTGATTTTGCAACCTATGAATAATGTTCAGGCTGTGCGCTTAGCGCTTGAAGCCATCGGCGCCCGTCTTGTTCTTGAAAAAATGGTTTTTGAAGACAGTCATTATTATCAGATTATGGCGGCAGAACCGGGAAAAATGCAAATTTCAACACCTATCGATTATTGGATCGGCCTTGCCGATATTCGCGAGGAAAATAAAACTTTTAAGGAATTTGTGCATCACTTGATTCAAAAAGAAAATCATATTTTGGTTCAGGTGTCTGCTATTGATACAGATGGTGCCCGCCGCAAGTGGCACCAGTCTCAAGGAATGCTTGATATGCTAAAGGAGGTTGTTGCTCGTGGATAGCGTTAAGAAAGAACAATACCGAAACAGTGATGTTTTTAAAGCTATTGAGCGAAATGCGCCACGATACTTGGCAGAAAAATGGGATAATGTGGGACTTCAGGTCGGGTCTTATTCACGTCCGGTTTGCCGAGTTCTTCTCACCTTGGATGTGACATCCGCTGTTGTGGAAGAGGCGATTGAAAAAGATATTGATTTGATCGTTTCCCATCATCCTTTTTTGTTTAACGGTGTGAAGTCTATTTGTGTAGATGATGGCAAGGGTCAGCTTATTGACGCATTGATCGCCCATAAAATATCCGTTTATTCAGCGCATACCAATTTGGATGCCGCCGAATATGGGCTCAATTATTTTATTGCTAAAGCGTTGGGCTTAGAGGAAATGTGTCCACTTTCCAGCAGCCCCAAGGACCGATTGTATAAATTAGTGGTTTTTGTACCGGAGTCGCATACGGAGGCCATTCTTCAAGTAATGGGCGATAATGGCGCCGGCTATGTCGGGAAATACAGCCATTGTTCATTCCGTGCAGTCGGCAAAGGAACCTTTAAGCCCCTTTCGAAATCAAAACCATTCATCGGCAGTGAAAATCGAGTGGAAACCGTAGCAGAAGATCGTATTGAGACGGTTATTGATAATGAAATGGCAAAATCCTTGATTCAAAAGATCAAAGCGATTCATCCGTACGAGATCATGGCCTATGATCTTTATCCTTTGGATGAATCACTGACAAAAGCGGCCAACGGCCTTGGAAAAATCGGCGATTTGCCAATGGCATTATCACCGCAGGATTTTTTGGAAAGACTAAAATCTGCTTTGGGCTTGAAGCTTGTTCGCACAGCCGGAAAACCACCCCAGATAATTAAACGCATCGCTCTTTGCACTGGTGCTGGTGCTGAATTTATGGGATTGGCCAAAGTGCGGGATGCCGATGTTTATGTAACCGGGGATCTCAAATACCATGAGGCCCAGAGCGCACATGAAAATCATCTTTGGGTGGTGGATGCCGGTCATTATGGAACAGAGCACCAGGTCGTGCTTCTTTTAAAAGAGATGATTGCTGCAAACTGCCCGGTTGTCGAAACGATTATTTCGGAAAAAATGTGTGATTTTTTGGAAATCCATTAATGGTTCGTTTACAAACTGTTAAGGTGGCGTATAAAATAGATGGGGACTTTAGCACAGCATCAAAGTAGGAGGACGCTATGAAAAAATTATTTACTGGCAACGAAGCCGCTGCGCGCGGTGCATGGGAAGCTGGGGTAAAATTTGCATCGGCTTATCCGGGCACTCCCAGTACAGAAATCCTGGAGAATCTGGCACTTTATGATGAAGTTCAGACGGAATGGGCGCCTAACGAAAAAGTGGCCGTGGAAGCGGTTGCTGGGGCCTCTATTGCCGGCATTAGAACCTTGGCTTGCATGAAGCATGTGGGTATGAACGTAGCCGCCGATCCCATGTTTACTTTCGCGTATTTGGGTGTCAACGGAGGATCTGTTATCTTGACGGCCGATGAACCGGGAATGTTTTCGTCTCAAAATGAACAGGATAATCGCCGGTATGCGCGCCATGCCAAATTGGCCATGTTTGAACCTTCGGATTCACAGGAGACTAAAGATATGATGAAGGATGCTTATGATGTGTCTGAAACTTTTGACATCCCTGTGTTGTTCAGAATGACCACCCGTGTTGACCATTCTAAGAGTATTGTTGAATGCTCAGATCGCACGGAGATTGCCGATAAACCTTACGAAAAAAATATTCAAAAATATTGCCCGCTGCCGGCGTTCACGCCGGGAATGCAGCAAAAGTTAGCCCAAAATTTTGAACGCTTAAAAACATTCACCAATGAATGTAAGTGGAATTATTATGAAGATAATCATAAAGACATCGGGATCGTTGCATCTGGGGTTTCATACTGCTACGCGAAAGAAGTCTTCGGCGATCAGGCATCCTATTGCAAAATTGGTTTTTCTTATCCGATGCCGATGGACATGATTAAGGCATTTGCTTCCAAGGTCAAGACGATTTATGTTTTGGAAGAAAATGATCCCATCATGGAAACAGAGATCAAAGCAGCCGGAATTGACTGCATTGGGAAAGACCTGTTCCCGCAGATGGGAGAACTGCTCCCGGAAAAGATTCGCAAAGCTGCCTTTGGCAGAAGCCAGGAAGTATTGGCGCCGAACGAAAAAACCGTTGTCGGCCGACCGCCGGCACTTTGTGCGGGCTGCCCGCATCGTGGTTTTTTTTATGAATTAGGCAAACTGAAAAACACCATGATTTTTGGCGACATAGGTTGCTATACTTTAGGGCTTTCTGCGCCGTATAATGCAACGGATGCGTTGGTCTGTATGGGAGCTTCTATCTCTGGTGGACATGGTGTGGCTCAGGCTTTTAAAATTAAAGGCGAAGACAAAAAGGTCGTTTCCGTAATCGGGGATTCTACTTTCTTTCATTCCGGAATCACGTCCTTGATGGATGCGGCTTACAACAGGAGCTCTTATTTGACCGTGATTTTGGATAACCGTATTACTGGCATGACGGGCCATCAGGAAAATCCGGGAAGCGGTTACGATCTGAAAGGCAATGCCGCGCCAATTATTGATATTGAAGCCGTTTGCCGGGCTCTGAATATCGAGAATATTCGAACCATTGATCCCAATAACTTGGAAGAAACCAAGGCAGCGCTGGAATGGGGGATTACCTGTGAGGGTCCGGCGGTTATTATTACCCGTTGGCCCTGCGCTTTAAAACGGCTTTCGATGGAAGACAAGGAAGAATTCCCTCAGGTATTTACCGAAAAATATGAAGTTCTCATGGACAAATGCATCGGATGCAAGAAATGCATTGGAACAGGATGTCCGGCGCTGGAATTTGGCCGCGTTAAAGACAAAAAAATGACCATTACCAGCGCCTGTGTGGGCTGTAGCGTTTGTGGTCAGGTTTGTCCGGTCGATGCAATTGTTAAGAAAGCGTGATCATAATGAAGACAAAAAATATTTTATTGGCGGGTGTCGGCGGACAGGGAACGATCACGGCAGCCAAATTGCTGACGACAGGTTTAATGCAGGCCGGCTACGATGTCAAGATGAGTGAAATTCATGGGATGAGTCAGCGCGGCGGATCAGTCAGTTCCCAGGTTCGCTATGGCGATGAAGTACAGTCTCCGGTAATTGAATTGGGAACGGCCGATATCCTCGTTGCCTTTGAAAAGATGGAAGCCATGCGCTATATCGATTATCTGAAAGCAGATGGTAAAGTGATTGTCAATGACACGGAGATCTGGCCGATGCCGGTCGTGATCGGCCAGGCGGAATATCATCCGGATATTTTGGGAGAGCTTGCTAAAATCGCTGATGCAAAAGTGATTCCGGCTTCAGATATCGCGACAGAAATGGGCAATGAAAAAGTAACAAATGTGATTTTGCTGGGAACGATCGTTAAGGCAATGGGCCTGGAACATATCGATTGGAACCGGATTATCGAAGATAATGTTAAATCGAAATTTGTTGAATTAAACAAAGCGGCAATGGCCAAAGGTATGGCCTTGGTTGCAGAATGAGCCAGCCATTAAAGACAGACCATTATAAATTTTTTCAGCATCGGGAATGCGAATATTTTCCATGCCATCCAATGGAGAACCTGGAGGATTTTAATTGTCTGTTTTGTTATTGTCCTCTTTATGCCTTAGGCAAAGACTGCGGAGGTAATTATACTGTTTCGGATAAAGGGGTAAAGATCTGTACCAATTGTTGTTTTCCGCATTATCGGCAAAATTATGATCGTGTCATCCAAAAATTGATGACACTTTTGGAACGAATGAAGCAAGCAAACTTAGCATCAATGCAGAAAGATCAGAAAAAAGAATAAAATCCGTTATCGGGAGAATTGGAGGAGGATAACAGATGAATGTAGTTTGGGGTGTGTTGTTGCTCATAGCATCTTATTTTGTGGGCAATCTGGATTTTGCCTATATCGTTGTTAAGGCTGTTCGTGGTGAGGATATTCGAAATTTTGGCAGCGGTAATGCCGGTACAACAAATGTTTTGAGGACAATGGGACTCAAATACGCTGGTTTAGTTTTACTGTTGGATGCTTTGAAAGGGTCATTATGCATTGTGGTGGCACGTTTATTAGAAAGCCATGTGGGATTAAGTCCTTGGTGGACCGCCGGAACGGGTATTGCCGTTTTATGCGGCCACAATTGGCCGGCGCTTTTAAAATTTCGCGGCGGTAAAGGAACCGCGACGTCTATCGGTTTGTTTCTCGTCTACGATTGGCGCATTGCGCTTATTTGCATTGCGGTTGGATTGATTCTATTAGTTATTTTCAGAATGGTTTCTCTTTCTTCAATGATGGGGATGACCATTTTGCCGTTTGTAGCTCTCGGCTTTTTGGGGGTGCATAATCTTCCGACTTTGGCACTGACAATTTTTATGGCGCTGTCAACAGACATTCAGCACCGCAGCAACATCAAACGAATTTTAAACGGCACTGAAAGCAAAATTGGTCAGCGTGTGGACATGAAAAAATAATACTGCATTCGATTATTGCTTCATAAAAGACCTGAGAGCGTGTTTGCGCTTTTCAGGTCTTTTTGTTATGATGATCAACAGATCGAGGATCGAATTAATAAAACGGAACGGAATGAGCTCATGGGTATAAACTATTTTTACAATCATTATTTTAAGCCGCAGGATGTCATTCGGCAGAATCGCGTGTTTTCCCAAGCACACATTGTGCTGGCAACACTGATTGTCTGCGCGATTGTGACCATTATGGCCGTTCAGAAACGAAAGCAAAATCCCTATTTTAGCCAAAAGGTTTTGATAGTTTTAGGCGTTTTGATGCTGTTGTTGGAATTGTTCCGAATTGCATGGCGCACGTATTACTACGGTATGCATTGGACGAATTTTCGTTTTGATTGGTGCAATCAAATTTGCATGGTTTTGCCATTTATAGCAATGTTTCGGCTTGAAAAACTCTATCCTTATGTTGATGTGGCAGCATTTCTTGGTGGTGTTGCAGTATTGATTTATCCGCTTTGGGTCTTTTACGATTACGCCGGTATTCATGTGATGTCCGTTCAGAGTATGGTTTCCCATGGTTTAATGGTTACCATTGCGCTAAGTATGCCAATGTCGTCGAAGCAGGGGTATCATCGTTCTCTCAAACAGATAGGAAAGCAACTGGTCGGCGTGGGTATTATTTTGGCAGTTGCTTTTTGGGCGTCGACAATTTTTAATGCAAATTATCTTTTGATGCGCAATGCAAGAGGGATCCCGGTAATCAGCGCAATTGCGGCCCCTTACTATTGGCTCGTCGTGCTGCCTATTCTGATTTTCGGGATAGATTTTGCAACAAGATTGCTTCGGCGGTTCGATTTTTGGATGGCCAATCATCGGCCGTATCCGCCGGAAAAAAGAAAGGTGGCATTCTTACATGGCCGCGTATGAACATATTGAGCACACGTTGGTCCCTTTTTACGATGCGCACTCACAGATTTTAATCTTAGGTTCCTTGCCATCTCCCAAATCGCGGGAAGTCGGATTTTATTACGGTCATCCGCGCAATCGCTTTTGGAAAACGTTGGCCGGTGTTTATCAGGAAATGGTACCGGAGAGTATCGAACAGAAACAGTTATTTCTCAAAAAACATTCACTGGCATTGTGGGATGTGATTGGCAGTTGTGATATTCGAGGGGCCTCGGATACATCTATCAAAAATGTGCATTATAATGATTTGACAGCGATCGTATCACAAACTCTCATTCGGGGAATTGTTACTACTGGGGGAAAAGCGACAAAATTATTCCGAGAGTATTGGGCCTTAGATCCACAGATCAGCAGACTGTCGCATTTGGGACTCCCGTCCACCAGTCCGGCCAATGCCCAAATGCATTTGGAAGATTTGATCGATGCATATCGATCGATATTATCGTTATAATAAACCGCTGGTAAGCGGCTTTTTTATTCTTGAATTGTCAAGTCAAGTGCAACACAGTTGAATCTGCTTATAAACTCCGGAAGAATATAAAATGACAATCATGTCATCTTTGCTTTGAGAAAATAAACCCTAAATATTGGTGATTTTAAAACTACAAACACAAAATATAGAGTTCAGTTTCGATTTTACTTGAATCTCAATTATGGCGAGCGTATAATAACATCTGTCCCAAACTTTGAAGAAAATGAAAAGATGGAGAATTCTCATGAAGAATGTGATTAAGCGAAACGGCGAAGAAGTTTTATTTAATATCGATAAAATCGTTAACGCGATTACAAAAGCCAATACAGAAGTGAATCCCATTCGTCAGTTAAATGCGGCCCAAATTCAGGCGGTAGCTGACAATGTGGAAAAACAAATTTCTACCTATCGGCATGCGGTTGGTGTTGAAGATATTCAGGATTTGGTCGAAACGGGCATTATGGAAATGCGTGGGTATGAGGTAGCC
This sequence comes from Pseudoramibacter faecis, assembly GCF_036289405.1. NCBI lineage: Bacteria > Bacillati > Bacillota > Clostridia > Eubacteriales > Eubacteriaceae > Pseudoramibacter > Pseudoramibacter faecis. The sequence goes on from NZ_JAYFFI010000011.1 coordinate 28,235, forward strand.
CAGGCGTATATGCATTACCGGGATAAGCGGACAGCCCTTCGCCGGTCAAATACGACAGATCGTAAAATTTTAGCTTTGATTAATCGTGAAAATGAATTGGTCAAACAGGAGAATGCCAATAAAAATCCAACAATTAATTCTACGCAACGCGATTATATCGCCGGGGAGGTCAGCAAGGATTTATCCAAACGGCTTTTCTTGCCAGAAGATGTGGTGAAGGCCCACGAAGAAGGGATTATTCATTTTCACGACGCTGATTATTTTGCCATGCGCGAGCATAATTGCGATTTGATCAACTTGGAAGATATGTTGCAAAATGGGACGGTTATTTCCGGCACGAAAATTGATAAACCCCATAGTTTTTATACTGCATGCAATATTACTACGCAGATCGTGGCACAGGTGGCTTCCAACCAATATGGGGGGCAATCCTTTACACTTTCGCATCTGGCGCCATTTGTCGACGTGAGCCGACAAAAAATCCGCCAGCAAGTGATTGAAGAACGCAGGCTTTGCGACGAAGTTATGAATCGTGAGATTATCGAAAAGATCGTTTTTGCACGTTTAAAAGAAGAGATTAAAAGCGGTATTCAAACCATTCAGTACCAATTGATCACATTGATGACGTGTAATGGGCAGGCGCCGTTTGTCACAATGTTTATGTATTTGGATGAAGTGCCGGACGGGCAGGTGCGTAAGGATCTGGCCCTTATCATAGAAGAAGTGCTCAATCAGCGCATCACGGGCGTTAAAAATGAACAGGATGTCTGGGTTACGCCGACGTTCCCCAAGTTGATTTACGTGCTGGATGAAGACAATATTTACGAATCAGCCCCGTATTGGTATTTGACCGATTTGGCTGCGCGATGCACGGCCAAACGCATGGTGCCGGATTATATTTCAGCTAAAATCATGAAACAACTCAAACAAGGCAATGTCTATACCTGCATGGGGTGTCGCAGTTTTTTGACGGTGGAAGATTCACAGCGAAATTCAGACGGCAGTCATAAATTTTATGGTCGCTTCAATCAAGGCGTGGTGACGCTTAATTTGGTGGATGCGGCGTGTTCATCCGGAGGGGATATGGTCCAATTCTGGGAGATTTTAGACGAAAGGCTGGAACTTTGTCACAAAGCTTTGCGCTGCCGTCACGAACGGCTTTTGGGAACGCCTTCTGATGTGGCGCCGATTTTATGGCAGCATGGTGCGTTGGCACGACTAAAATCAGGAGAAACGATTGATGCACTGCTTTATGGTGGTTACAGCACGATTTCCTTAGGATATGCGGGGTTGTATGAAACGTGTCGTTACATGACGGGTAAATCGCACACGGACGATAAAGCGAAAAATTTCGCATTGGCCGTGATGCAAAAGCTGAATGATAAATGCCAAGAGTGGCGGACAGAAGAAAACATTGCCTATTCGGTTTATGGGACACCGATGGAATCAACGACCTATAAATTTGCCAGGTGTTTGCAAAAACGATTTGGAATCATCAAAGGGGTGACGGATAAAAATTACATTACCAATTCTTATCACGTTCATGTGACGGAACCCATTGATGCTTTTAGCAAATTAACGTTTGAAGCGGATTTTCAGCGTTTATCACCGGGAGGCGCTATTTCTTACGTGGAGGTGCCAAACATGCAGAATAACATTCCGGCGGTTTTGGAAGTGATGAAGCATATCTATAATCATATCACCTATGCAGAATTAAACACCAAAAGTGATTTTTGTGAAGTGTGTGGTTACGATGGCGAAATCAAGGCCGTAGAGAATGAAGCTGGTAAATTGATCTGGGAATGTCCTAATTGCGGCAACCGCGAATTAAACAAAATGTCAGTGGTGCGGCGTGTTTGTGGTTATCTCGGTGGCGCAACCGGCTTTAATCAGGGACGAACGCAAGAGATTAAAGAGCGCGTACTTCATTTGTAATCAATATGGATTTTATTGGAAATAATGGAAGTTAGGAAAGAAATGATGCATTATGCTTCGATTCATGAGCATGATATTGCCAATGGTCCGGGCATTCGTTTGAGCTTGTTTGTGTCAGGCTGTCGCCACGCATGTCCGGGTTGTTTCAATCAAGTGGCTTGGGATTTTAATTACGGGAAGGTCTTTTCGACGTCGGTTCATGAAAAGATTTTATCCGATCTCCGAGAACCTTGCTATCGTGGCCTGACGTTGCTGGGTGGGGAGCCGATGGAACCGGAAAATCAACGAGCGTTGCTTCCTTTTCTGATGCGTTTTAAACAAGTCTTCCCCCAGATGGATTTGTGGATTTACACTGGATTTACCTATGAGGTGTTGTCGACGGATCCGTCAGAAACGACACAGGCGATCCTTGACCTGACGGATGTGCTGGTGGATGGTCGCTTTGTGCAAGAGCAAAAGGACATTACTTTATTATACCGCGGCAGTGTCAATCAGCGGATCATTGACGTTAAAAATTCTCGGCAAAAGCAGAAGGTGGTTTTGTGGGATGACCGAAACGTTTCGATCTCCAATCAAGTGCATTGAGTGATGTCGATTCAAACGGATTGGTATTTGAGAGTGCAATGATTTGATCTTTTTTATCAGAAAATCTTGCGATAAAGTAAAGGGTCTCTCTATACTCGGATTGGGAGCCGCCAGATGTGGTGGCTTTTTTTGTGGCAGAAATTCAGAATAAAAATTATGCATAGATAAAGTAAGATAAAATTAAAGGCAGATGTTTGATCAAAGCTTGAATACCTTAAAAGAGCAAACAAGGATACATTCGATGGCGAATGCCATTGTGTTATGTGAATAAAAACGAAATTTATCCGGGGGAACTGAGTAAGGAAAATAGATTATAAAACTTCTGAAATGGTGATCATGACACCCTTTTGTGCTGATGTTAAAGGGAGAACCGCCAAAGGGGTTGGTTCGGGGAGTGGCGTTTCAAAAATTAAGGATTCCGAAATGTAATTCCCTAAAACAGTCGCAGCGTGATCGAAGGATTCAGCGATCTCCTCAGCCGCGAATCGGATCGGTTCAATCGGCAGATCCGGAAAAGTGATGGTGAAAAAAGCGGGGTGAATATCAAAAACGGCAGGATAACTGTATTGACGAGACATAAGGGAGTCCTTTCATTAATTTAAGCCCATTGCAGAGCAAAGATATAACAGTTTTATTCGTAAAATTGTAAGAACATCAATTATTTGTTATTATATCACAGATTATAAACTTGAATTTTGATTGTCTGATTGGATAATAAGTACTGAAAGGAATAATAATGAAATTATTGATAGTGGACACGGCAACGATTGTGGCCAGTGCTGCAGTGATCGATGATGATCGTTTGATGGCAGAAACGATTGTCAATTATCGCAAAAAGCATTCCGAAAAAATGTTGCCGGCGATTGACCATATGCTGCAGGATTCTGGATTATCTATTCAAGAGATTGATGTTTTCGGCGTGGTGAACGGTCCCGGCTCTTTCACCGGCTTGCGCATTGGTATAGCGACGGTCAAGGGATTTGCGCAGGCCCTTTGCAAACCAATGGTGACCGTTTCGACATTGGAGGCGTTGGCGGCTAATTTGTATTGTGCGGATGGATTGGTTTGTCCCATTTTGGATGCACAGCGGCAGCAAGTATACACAGCGGCTTATCGGCCGACGGCAAATAGCTTGCGAACGGTATTATCAGAACGGGTATGCACGGTCGATGTGTTGGCGGATATCTTAAAGGACTATGCTGGACCCATTTATTTTGTAGGAGACGGCGTCAAAAAATACGGCGAGCATTTATGTGAATTGCTATCCGAGGGTGTTTGTGCACCGCCATTTATACGGATGAATCGAGCTTCTTCTGCAGCACAAATCGGGATGCAGAAAATTGCTGCAGGTCAAACGACAGATTGCATGCAGGCCACGTTAAACTATATTCGCAAATCCTCTGCGGAAGAAAGATTCGGCTAATAAAATGGCAGATGAAGTTTTGAGCCCATCTTCTTTTGGTCTTCGGCCGATGATTCGCGCCGATATTGCCCAGGTCCTGACGATCGACCGAGACGCAGGACTGGTTCCCTGGAAGGAGGCTTCATTTTTTCAGGAAATTAAAAATCCATTAGCTCATTATGTGATTATCGAGCATTCGTCAGGGCAAGAACAGGCACTGCAAGTGGTTGGTTTTGCCGGTGAATGGTGTGTGGCGGATGAAGCGCAGATCATGAAGGTTGCCGTGTTACCGGATTGGCAGCAGCGCGGTCTCGGTCGACGATTGATGAAAACCATGATGGATTATGCACGTTTGAATGGCTGCACAGAAATGACCCTGGAAGTCAGGCAAAAAAATCATCAAGCCCTCAAACTTTATCGTCACCTGGGATTTGAAATCATTGGAAAGCGTGAGCGATATTATCCCGATGGCTCGAACGCTTATTTGATGTCGGTCCCGTTATGAATAGAGAAGTGGAATGTGAATATGAAAATTTTGAGCATTGAGACTTCTTGCGACGAGACATCTGTTGCCATCGTCGAAGACGGTCGAAAAATTTTGGCGGATCAAATTTATACACAAATCGCGATCCATCGTAAATACGGTGGTGTGGTTCCGGAGATTGCATCGCGTAATCACGTTATAAAACTGCCCTATGTGATTCAAGATGCACTGGATGACACCGGTTTAACCCTCAAAGCGGTTGACGCGATCGCCGTAACCCGCGGCCCAGGATTGGTCGGCGCGCTTTTGGTGGGGGTTTCAGAAGCCAAGGCGTTGGCTTATGCGTTGGGAAAGCCGTTGATTGGTGTCAATCATATCGAGGGCCACATTGCGGCAAATTATTTGGCTTTTCCTGCGTTAACGCCGCCGTTTTTGGCATTGGTGGTTTCTGGCGGTCATACAAATTTGGTTTTGGTAGAGGACTACGAGAGCAATATTATTTTGGGACAAACAAGGGATGATGCGGCTGGAGAGGCATTTGACAAGGTGGCTCGTGTTTTAGGTTACCCTTATCCCGGCGGTCCGGCCATCGACCGAGCCGCCGAAATAGGTAATCCGGGTTTTGTGGATTTTCCACGTGTCTTTCTGGAAAAAGATACCTTTGATTTTAGTTTTTCCGGATTAAAGTCTGCCGTTTTAAACTATTTGAATCATTACAACATGAAAAATATCGCTTATAAGCCGGAGGATATTGCCGCATCTTTTCAGGCGGCTGTGGTTGAAGTGCTTGTGAAGAAAACCATAGACTGCGCTAGATCAACCGGGATGAATAAAATTTGTGTCGCTGGTGGCGTATCTGCCAATCGCGGGCTTCGCGACGCTTTGAAGCAGGCAAGTCAGGAAAATGGATGGGAGCTGTATTATCCGCCGTTGACATTGTGCACGGATAATGCTGCAATGATTGGAGCACGCGCTTACTATGATTTTAAAGCCGGCCGCCTGTCCGGTTGGGATTTGAATGCAGAACCGGGATTGGAACTGCCGGCGCAATTGGCTGATTCTTTATCTTAAAAGAAATAAAAAAACTAAAAAAATGATTGCAAAAATTCAGCCAATCGATTAACATACTATTAGCACTCAGATATGTTGAGTGCTAATAGAGAAGTGCTATTTTATTAACTTATAGGAGGCATTAGTATGAAGTTAAGACCTTTGGGTGATAAGCTCGTCGTTAAAGTTAAGGAAGAAGAAGCAAAAACCAGTTCTGGTATTGTTTTACCGGATTCCGCGCAGGAAAAACCCCAACAGGGAGAAGTTATCGCTGTTGGTTCTGGCGAAGTGATTGACGGGAAAAAAGTGCCGCTGGACGTTCGGGTCGGTGATCAGGTGATTTATTCCAAATATTCAGGCAACGAAGTCAAAGTGGAAGGTGAACAATTTTTGATCATCAAACAAAGCGACGTTTTAGCGATTGTTGAATAAAGAAAAAAACGCGTTTTATTGATAGTTTAAATTTGAGGAGGCTATTTGTATGGCAAAAGATGTTAAATACCGCGCAGACGCAAGAGAAGCTTTAATTAGTGGTGTCGATCAGCTGGCAGATGCAGTTAAAATTACTTTGGGACCAAAGGGCAGAAATGTATTGCTTTCAAAAACATATGGCGCCCCGACAATCACCAATGATGGTGTGACCATTGCAAAAGAAATCGAATTAGAAGATGCTTTTGAAAATATGGGTGCACAGCTGGTGAAGGAAGTTGCCACCAAGACCAACGATGTTGCTGGTGACGGAACAACAACGGCAACGCTTTTGGCACAGGCGATTGTCCGGGAAGGCAATCGCAATGTGGTGGCCGGTGCGAATCCGATGGTTTTGAAAAAAGGGATTGAAAAAGCGGTCGATGTAGTCGTTGACGGCTTGAAAGCATTGTCTCAGCCGGTTCAATCCGACAAATCCAAAGAACAGGTTGCGTCGATTTCCGCGCAAAACGAAAAAATCGGTCAGCTGATCGCTGAAGCCATGGCTAAGGTTGGCGATGACGGCGTGATCACGGTTGAAGAAGGTAAAGGGATGGGAACCGAACTGGACTTTACCGAAGGGATGCAGTTTGATCGCGGATATTTATCAGGTTATATGGTAACGGATACCGAAAAAATGGTCTCCGAATTGGATAATCCGTATATCTTAATTACAGATAAAAAGATTTCCAATATCCAGGAAATTTTGCCGGTGCTCGAACAGATTGTCCAGCAGGGCGGAAAACTCCTCATTATTGCTGAAGATGTCGAAGGCGAAGCTTTAACCACATTGGTTTTGAACAAATTGCGCGGGACCTTCAATTGTGTGGCCGTTAAAGCGCCAGGCTTTGGCGACAGAAGAAAGGCCATGCTTCAGGATATTGCTATTTTAACCGGCGGACAGGTCATTTCCGAGGAAGTTGGCCTTGAATTAAAAGACACCACCGTCGAACAATTAGGTCGCGCTCGTCAGGTGAAGGTCGATAAAGAAAATACGATCATCGTGGACGGCCAGGGCGACAAAACTGCTGTGGAAGAACGCGTTGCACAGATTAAAGCGCAGATTCCGGCCACCGACTCCGATTATGACCGTGAAAAACTTCAGGAACGCTTGGCAAAACTGGCTGGTGGTGTTGCCGTGATCCAGGTTGGTGCAGCCACAGAAGTTGAACTGAAAGAAATGAAATACCATATTGAAGACGCGCTGAATGCAACCAGAGCTGCCGTTCAGGAAGGGATTGTTCCCGGCGGCGGAACCGCATTGCTCGACACTGTTGACGATGTTGATAAATTGGTTGCCACGTTAGATGGCGACGAAAAAATTGGCGCGGCCATCATCCGCAGAGCCATTGAAGAACCGGTCCGCCAGATTGCAGAAAATGCCGGTGTGGAAGGTTCCGTCATTGTCAATGAACTTCGGAAGAAGGAAAAGGGCATCGGTTATGATGTCTTGAGCGATGCATATGTCGATATGGTCGAAAAAGGCATTATTGATCCGACCAAAGTCACCAGAACGGCCATTCAAAATGCGGCTTCCATTACAGCCATGCTCTTGACAACGGAAGTAGCTGTGGCAGACCATCCTGAAGAAAACCCGGCTCCGGCCATGCCTGCAGGTGCTGGTATGGGCGGCATGATGTAATTGCTGATTATACGTTTGAAAATCATCCAAGGCTGTGGACGAATGTCTGCAGTCTTGTTTTTAATTTAGTGCAAATAAACTTTAAAATCATGTTGAACAGGAAATATGATATGATAAAAAACTACCATGAAACCATCAGGAGGTTAGATCATGCCGATTTTAGTTCAGAATGATTTGCCGGCAAAAAAAATTTTAGAATCCGAAAATATTTTCGTGATGGATGAACGGCGTGCACACACACAGCAAATTCGTCCATTGCAGATTTGCATATTGAATCTGATGCCATTAAAAGAAGATACGGAATTGGATCTGCTTCGCGTACTATCCAATTTTCCGATTCAAACGCAGATCACTTTTATGAAAACGGAAAGTTATGAACCGACACATACGGCGACTTCTCATCTCAATAAATTCTATCAGACCTTTTCTGAGTTAAAGAACGAGCGCTTTGATGGACTCGTTATTACTGGAGCGCCAGTTGAAAAAATGCCCTTTGAAGATGTGGAGTACTGGGATGAGATCACAACCATTATGACATGGTCAAAGACCCATGTTTTCACAACGTTTCATGTTTGTTGGGGCGCTCAGGCCGGCCTTTATTATCATCACGGGATTCGAAAGGTTGCGTTGGAGAAAAAAATCTCGGGGATTTATGAACATCGGGTTTTACACCATAAGAAAATGTTAATGCGCGGAATGGACGATGTCTTTTATATTCCGCATTCGCGCTATACGGGGATTGATGAAGCGGCTGTTGCCCAGAATCCGGAACTTTATGTTTGCGCAAGCGGAGAAGAAGTCGGATCAACCATTATTCTGGCTTATTCTTCTCGGCAGATTTTTGTTTTAGGCCATACCGAATACGATCGGATGGAATTAGATAAAGAGTATAAGCGCGACATGAAGGCAGGGCTTGATCCGGATATCCCGGAGAATTATTATCCCGACGATGATCCCTTGCGGGAACCGCTTTTACGCTGGCGATCCGTTTCTAATTGTCTGTACACCAATTGGCTCCATTTTATGTATCAGGGAACGCCCTACGAACTCAACAATCTGACATCGGTCGAGACCGACTGTTATGCGGGTAAAACGGGCAGCACAGATCAAATCTGAGCAAATACTGCAAAGTCAAAATCAAAGATAAAAACACAATCCTTTTGGATTCTGGTCGGTAGTCCAGAAATGTGAAAACATTCAGTAACCTTCCCCTCCTGGGTCGTCCTTTCTTTGATCATATTTTTTAAAAGGAGGGTCGTTATGGAGAAGGTAACAAGCAGTTTAGTTGTTTATTTTGAGGATCCCTTTTGGGTGGGGATGTTTTCACGAACGGAAGATGGCAAGGAAAGCTTTTGCAAAGTTACCTTTGGCGGTGAACCCAAAGATAACGAAATTTTGGCATTTATTTTAGAACAATACGCATATTTGTCTTTTAGTGAAGGCACGCCGTATGAAGCAAAACCCTTAGCCAAGAATCCCAAAAGAAGGCAGCGACAGATTCAAAGACAGTTTCAAACGCCACGAAAAGGCACAAAGGCTCAGCGAGTTCTTCAGGAAGACTTGTCAAATAAGAAAAAAGTCAGACAAAAGTCGCGCAGAGCGCGCAAACAAGCTAAAAAACAACACTTGTTCAAGCTCAAACAGCAAAAGAAAAAAACCAAGCACAAAGGGCACTAACTTCGACACCTGTTCGCAAATCGTGAACAGGTGTTTTTAATATACGAAAAATGGTAGATGACCATTCGAAAGGCTTTTTTCTTTAAAACTTATTTTTTTCAAAAAACACTTTACAACTAATACCCCCATATGTATAATGAGGCTGTAAATATTCATTTTGGTTCATATGTTTGAAACAATGATGAATCAACCGGCTTATCATAATGATTAATGCGGAGGTATAAAAATGTCTATTAAAGGGAATGTATTAAAGATCGGCGGCGGTTTCCTATTGGGAACTTTGGGTGTCAATTGGGCCAAGAGCAAGCGCGCTAAAAAGGCGAGCGCCTACGTGGTCGCCGGTACGAAAATTGCAGTCAATGCTATTAAAGACAGTGTTGAAAAATGCCAGGCTGGTTATGATGATATTGCGGCGGATGCCGATATGATCGCAGAAAAATATTATGCTGATAAAGAAGCGGCAGAATCGGCAGAAGCAATCGCTCAGAAAACTGCAGAAGCAAGCAAATGATGAGCAGGGCGTAGCGCCATGAGATTTCGACTGATTCATCAAAGCCCGAATCGTTTTCATTTGGATTTAACCAAAAAGCGTTTGACAGAAGGCGAAGCGGACGTGCTTTATTACACCTTGATTGAAATGCCCGGTGTTACGCGTGTGAAAGTTTATGCGCGGACGGCGCAATTAGTGGTGATTTATAACGGGGTGCGTTCAGCGCTATTGGATTACATTTCGACGATGGATTTAGATGATCCGGCGCTAAAAGACAATGTGCCGACAGTGTCATCTCGGGCAACTAACGAACATTTTAAAGAAAAAATCATTAATAAAATTATTTCAAAAGTCTTTAGAACATTGTGTCTGCCGGTGCCGATTCGGACAACTGTGACCATTATCCACGCGACTCCTTTTGTTTTCTGCGGACTAAGGGATTTATGGCAGAAAAATTTCTCGGCGGAGATCATCCATGCAGCAGCCGTTTTGGCAGCCCTTTTGACCGGTGAATTTGAAACGGCAAGCTCCGTGGTTTTCCTGACGGAAATTGGTGAAATTCTTGAAGAATGGACGTATAAAAAATCTGTGGACGATCTGGCCCAGTCCTTGTCGCTGAATGTTGAAAAGGTTTGGAAAGTTGAAGCAGACGGTTCGGAACATCAGGTTTCCCTTAACCATATGCAAAACGGTGATCGATTCCGAGTCACCATGGGGAACATGATTCCTCTGGACGGCAAGGTGCTTGACGGAGAAGCTTTGGTCAATCAAGCCGCACTGACGGGAGAACCCTTAGCGGTCAGTAAATATCCCGGCGTGACGGTTTATGCCGGCACCGTCTTAGAGGAAGGGGAATTGACCGTGCAGGTGGTCTCTGCCACTGGGAAAACGCGCTATGACAAGATTGTTAAAATGATTGAGCAATCAGAAAACATGGCCGCTCTGACCCAAATGAAAGCCGTTTCGGTTGCAGACAAATTGGTGCCCTGGACCTTTGGAGCTGCGCTTTTGGCATTTGCATTGACTCGAGACGTTATGAAGGCAGCATCGGTGCTTATGGCGGACTTCTCTTGTGCGGTTGAGGTGGCGATGCCTATTGCCGTGCTTTCCGCCATGCGGGAAGCCGGCCGGCATCAAATGACGGTTAAGGGCGGTAAGTTCTTGGAATCTATTGCGGAAGCAGATACGATTATTTTCGACAAAACTGGCACTTTAACCAAAGCTACGCCGGTGGTTCGGAAGATCATGACATTTGATGACCGCGATCCAGATGAGATGCTGCGCATTGCCGCCTGTCTGGAGGAACATTTCCCACATTCTCTGGCCAACGCCGTGGTTAAAGCCGCAGCGAAAAAGAATCTTGAACATGAAGAAATGCACACTAAGGCTGAATATATTGTGGCACATGGCATTGCCGCGAAAATTGATGATCAGCGCGTAGTGATCGGCTCTTATCATTTTCTTTTCGAAGACGAAGGCGTGAAGATGAGTGACGACATTCAGGCGTCACTGGTAACCATGCCGCCGGAATACAGCTATCTTTATATGGCGATCGGCGGAGAATTGGTTGCGGTATTTGGCATCTCTGACCCGATCAAAGCAGAAGCACCGCAAATTATCCAAGCGTTAAAAACCGTTGGATTCCATCACATCGTGATGATAACAGGAGATAGCGACAAAACGGCGAAAGTGATCGCCGCGCAGGCGGGTATTGAAGAATACTATTCTGAAGTGCTGCCGGAAGATAAGGCCCATTATGTGGAAAGACAGCGAGCCGCCGGGCGCAAAGTAATCATGATCGGCGACGGCATTAACGATTCACCGGCACTATCAGCAGCGGATGTCGGAGTCGCGATTAAAGAGGGTGCGGATATCGCACAGGAAATCGCGGATGTAACCATCTCCGGATCCGATTTGGATCAGTTAGTGGTTTTAAAAAAGATATCGGATCAGCTGATGAAGCGCATGCATCATACGTATGTGATTGGCAATGTTTTAAATGGAAGCATTTTGGCCGGGGGTATCGCCGGCGTTATCGTTCCCCAGACGGGAGCCATTTTGCACAATGCTTCGACCATTGGGCTGTGTCTGAACAATATGCGCGATTTATCGTCGGAAAATGATGGCGCTGTGTAGTCCGTGCAGTTTAAACACGCAATTAAAAAGCTCTGCTTTAGCAGAGCTTTTTAATTGCGTTGCATCTTAATTTGCCAAGCGATTATTTATTGGGGACGGCGAATCACTTCGATTTGGTAACCGTCCGGATCGGTCAGGAAATAATAATTTTTTCGGCCGTCACCGGAAAGACCTTTCAAAGGTCCGACCATATATCCTTTTTGTTGATGTTCTTTATAGGTTGCCTCCAAATCATCCACCCATACGGCCAAATGTCCATAACCTGTCCCGTGAGTATAGGGCACCTCCGGATCATAATTGTAAGTGAGTTCCAATTCAAAATCGCTTTCTCCGTCTGATAAAAAAACCAAGGTAAATTTTCCGGCAGGTTGTTCTTTCCGTCTGGATTCATGCATATCCAATGCGTCGGCATAAAAGGCCATCGACCGTTCTAAATCAAATACGCGAATCATTTCATGTGTCATTTTACAATGTGCCATGGTATCCTCCTTTGTTTTAATGACCTCATTCTAAAATAACAAATGAGAACTTGTCAATATAATTCAAAAAAAGCACCGTTAGTTAACGTTGCTTTTTAATGAGGGTGCTTAAATTATTTTTGTCCGGATTCAATGAATTGATGCAGCCGTTTATCACTGTGCTTGTGCAGGATAATGAGCAAGCCGATCAGCACGCAAAGACCGGTACCCAAAGTGGCAAAGACATTTCCATATGTTAGTCCAGCAACCAGATAGCCTAAGAAACTGCAGCCAGCGACAATTGCGGCGTAAGGAAGTTGGGTCGATACATGTTGCAGATGGTTGCATCCTGCGCCTGTCGACGACAAAATGGTCGTATCCGAAATAGGGGAGCAATGGTCGCCGAAAACTGAGCCTGCCAGCGTTGCTGAAAGCGTAACGGTCATCAATTCGGGGGCGCTGGCTTGACATATAAAAACAACGATGGGAATAAAGATGGCGAAGGTTCCCCAAGCGGTTCCAATGGAGAAGGAGAGCCCAGCAGCAACGGCAAAAACAATAGCCGGGATCAACTGCAGGGGCATGTGTGATGCCCGAATGAGCTGGCCGACAAAAACGCCGGTATTTAAATAATCCTGACAAAGAGCACCAATGGTCCAAGCCAGGGTCAGGATAATATAGGCAGGAACCATGCTTTTGATCCCTTCGGCAACACCATTAAAAAATTCGTGGAAAGAAATCAACTTTCGCGGAACAAAAAGCAGGAAGGTTAAAACCAATGCCCAAAATCCACCGAGCACCAAAGCGGCAGATGCATTACATCGGCCAAATGCCTCTGCGATTGAGATACCCTTTCCCGACCAAAGACCACCGTTCCACAACATCGAGAGGACAGAAAAAATAATTAATGCGATGATCGGAATGACGAGATCCAGCACGGTACCCCTTTTTTCGGCTTTTTCATCCTGGTCAATCTGGTCTATGACTCCCAGTTTGCCATGTTTTTGCGCTTCATATTCGACTTTTTCCATCGGTCCGAATTCCAAATTGGTAACAGAGAGCGTCAAAACCATAATAATGGTTAAAAGAGCATAGAGGTTATAGGGGATAGTCGCAACGAACGCGCCTAATTCGTTGGAGAATTTTCCGGCTTTGACAAGCGTTGATCCAACAGCAGCCGCCCAGCTGGAAATCGGTGCAATAATGCATACGGGCGCGGCCGTCGCATCAATAATATAGGCTAGCTTCGCCCTCGAAATCCTGAATTTGTCGGTGACAGGTTTCATGACAGTGCCAACGGTCAGACAATTAAAATAATCGTCGATGAAAATTAAAACGCCCAGAGCGCTGGTAGCCAGTTGAACGGCTCTTCGGCTTTTCATTTTAGCAGCAGCCCATTCTCCGTATGCGCGGGAACCTCCGGCTTTCGTGACGACATAAACTAACGTGCCCAATAATGCCAAAAATAATATGATATTGAACTTGTCAGGGGAGCCTACGGTTTTGGATACGGTGCCAAATGCCACGCCTGCCATCTCGATAATGCCGCCGCCTGTATAAACGGCGTAGATCATCGAGCCGGAAAGAATACCAATTAATAAAGATGAGACTACCTCTTTGGTGCAAAGTGCTAAGACAATGGCAAGAATTGGCGGCAAAAGAGACAAAAATCCTACGTTAACTGCATGCATAAAAACCTCTCTTAAATATAGAATAATAAAGATATTTTATCATAATTTAAAGTAAGATTTAAGTTATTATTGAAAAAATAATTAACTTACAATTCTAAATTTTGATTTGAATCAAGTTAGAATATTTCTAAAGATTCAAAAGAAATGTCAACACAGCTTGACGCTTATAAATGATTCTGATATGATGTAGCAGTTAAGTAGCCGCACTCTGTGGGTCATAAAGTTCAACACCCATTGTGGCGAGACTGGTATGAGGAGGTTTAACCATGTACGCTATTATCAAAACAGGCGGTAAACAATACCGTGTTGAAAAAGACGATGTTATTGAAATTGAAAAGCTGAAGGACAAAACCACAAATGATGAGGTTGTTTTTGATCAGGTTTTGGCTGTTGGTGAAGGCGCTGACTTGAAGATTGGAACGCCGGTTGTTGACGGGGCCGCTGTCAAGGCTGAAGTTGTTGAAACTGGAAAAAGCGGCAAAGTCATTGTCTATAAGTATAAGGCGAAAAAAGACTATCGCCGTAAACAAGGACATCGTCAGCCCTATATGAAAGTTAAAGTCACGGCAATCGAAGCATAATGATTACAATTCGCTTTGAAAAATGCGATGGTAACATTCAATCGGTTCGGGTGACGGGACACAGCGGTTATGCAGATGCAGGAGAAGATATTGTTTGCTCTGGCATTTCCGTGCTAACAATTGCCGTTATTAATGGATTGACCGAAGTTGTTGGGCTAAAGGATGAAGCGGTTATTGTCTCCCTCAAGCCGGGACATACGATTTTTAATGTGCCGCTCTCGAGCGACCCTCAAAAAAAAGCCGCCATCGCAGCCTTGATAGATACCTATGAACTCAATGTCAGGGCGACAGCGGATGAATATCAAGATTATGTAAAGGTGATAGAGAAAAATACGATCAGCGGAGGTAAATACCATGATTAGAATGAATTTACAGTTATTTGCCCATAAAAAAGGGGTTGGGAGTTCTAAGAACGGCCGTGATTCCGAATCTAAGAGATTGGGTGTTAAAAAGGGTGACGGCGCTTACGTCATTGCAGGTAATGTGCTTGTGAGACAGCGTGGTACCAAAATCCATCCTGGAGTTAATGTTGGCAAAGGTGGCGATGATACTTTATTCGCAATGTGCGATGGCGTTGTGGCCTTTGAACGCAAGGGCCGTGACAAAAAGCAATGCTCGGTGTATCCGAGAGAAGCTGTTAACTAAAAGTGTCTTTCGAAAGGCTGTCGCATCATGTGTGACAGCCTTTTGTTCATATTACAAAATAATTGATACCAAAAGGAAATGCAGGTGATATGCATTGATAGACCAAGTTCAAATTTATGTCAAAGCGGGCCGCGGCGGCCACGGCGGCATGACCTTTCATCGAGCCAAATATATCCCAAAAGGCGGACCGGACGGTGGCAACGGCGGCAAAGGCGGCGATGTGATTTTGCAGGCGACCCGCGGTTTAAGGACGCTGGCCCCCTTTAAATATAAAAAGAAATACAAAGCCGGCAACGGCGATGATGGCTCTGCAAATAAAAGCTCTGGAAAAATGGGAGAAAATATTATTGTCCATGTCCCGGTTGGAACTATTATTAAAGATAGAAGCACCGGTCGCGTTTTATGTGATCTTAATGAAGATGAACAGCAATGTATCGTTGCCAAAGGCGGCCGGGGTGGTCTCGGAAATTATAATTTCACAACATCGACGAGACAATCTCCGCGATTTGCTCAAGGCGGTTCTAAGGGCGAAGAAAAAACTTTAATTTTAGAGCTTAAATTATTGGCGGATGTGGGATTGCTTGGCTTGCCTAATGTTGGCAAATCGACCTTTCTTTCGATTGTTACCAAGGCGAATCCTAAAATCGGAAATTACCCTTTTACAACATTGGAGCCTAATTTAGGCGTTGTTGAGTGGAAGAATTTCGATACTTTTGTTGTCGCCGATATTCCCGGTATCATTGAAGGTGCCTCGGAAGGCGCTGGCATCGGTTTATCTTTTTTGCGACACGTCGAACGCACGAAAATGCTCATTCATTTTCTGGATGTCTCTGAGGATTGTTTTGCCGCAGATCGAGACCCTTTAGAAGATTTTAATACGATTAATCGGGAATTAGCTGCATATAGTGATCAATTAAAACAAAAACCGCAAATTGTTGCCTTGACAAAATGTGATGTATCTGATGAAAGAAAAATTCAACGGGTTAAAGAAATACTTGAATCGAAAGGCTACGAAGTTTACGGTATCTCCGCGGTTACCCGAGATGGGATTGATACGTTATTAAGCCGGACGCTTCAGTTGCTTTCCGAAATTCCGGAAACTGAGATTTTTTCTGAAGAGATTTCGGAAAATAATGTGACTTATACCCTGCCGGATCGTCAGCGTCGTGCATTTGATATTATAAAAGAACAGCGTAATGGCGGAGAAATAGTCTACTATGTTGAAGCAAGTTTTCTGGATCAACTCATTCATTCTGTTAATTTTGATGATTTGACTTCCGTTGGTTATTTCCAAAAACGGCTGAAGGATGCTGGCATCTTCAGAGCATTGGAGGATGCCGGCATTCAAGAAGAAGATATTGTTTCAATCGAAGGTATTGAATTCGAATATTTTAAATAAAGGTGATTTTATTATGTTAACCAGCAAACAACGCAGTTATTTGCGGGGATTGGCATCAAAAGAACAACCCGTGATTTTAATTGGTAAAAAAGAGATCGAACCGTCATTGATTAGCCAAACTAAAGACGCACTTGTCGCAAGGGAATTAATTAAAGGCAAGGTCCAACAAAATGCGATGATGGATGCCGGAGAAGCTGCTGAAATTCTGGCAAAGGCTTTAAAAGCCGATATTGTCGACGTGATGGGGTCAACTTTTGTGCTCTTTAAACGGAATCCGCAAAATATCAAGATAAACATTCCGACTAAAAAAAATCCGAATCCAAAAGCATAACATATGCGTTTCTAATTGTGAGAAAAAACGATCATGGAAAAAATTGGTATTATGGGCGGCAGCTTCAATCCCATTCATCTGGGACATTTACATTTAGCTGAATCAGCGCGTGTCGAATTTCATTTAGAGAAGGTAATCTTTATTCCAGCAGGGGATAATCCTTTCAAGCAAACAAATGTGTCGGTCACGCGCCAACAACGTTTTGAAATGGTTAATATGGCCATTGCATCGAATGCTAAGTTTGCTGTTGCATCGATTGAACTTGATCGGTACGGCAAATCTTATACCATTGACACTATCCGCGAAATCAAAAAAATGTATCCCCAAAGCGAGCTGTATTTCATTACGGGAGCAGACATTATGTTTGAGATTACCCAATGGCGTTCGGCAGAAGAGCTTTTGCAAAGTATCAGTTTTATCACAGCAACCCGTCCGGGCTATCCGGTTTCTAAATGGCGGCGGCGCGTTCGGCGCTTGCGCAAAAAATATCATGCTAACATCCATGGATTGATGTCGGCAGAAATGGACATCACCTCAACCGAAATCCGCAGGCGGATTGCGTCGGGGCAGTCTATTAAATATTTAATTCCTGAACCCGTAGAAGCTTATATCGAAAGACATCATCTTTATCGAATCAAAGAAGAACGATAATATGACAAACGAGGAATTTTTAAATTTACAAAATCAGCTCAAACAGACATTAAAGCCCCGTCGTTTTATCCATACCCTCGGCGTCATCAAAAGCGCAGAGCAAATGGCAAGGCGCTTTAACGTTGATAATGAAAAGGCGCGTGTTGCGGCTTTGCTTCACGACTGCGCTAAAAACTATACAAACAGGCAATTGATCGACATTGCGCGAACCGAAAAGCTGCCGCTGGATGAGATCACACTTGCGGAGCCTCAGCTGCTCCACGGCCCGGTTGGCGCTGTTGTCGCACGCCAAATATATGGGATCAAAGACGAAGCAATTTTGTCGGCCATTGCGTATCATACTACGGGTTGTGAAAACATGCAGCCGCTCGAAAAAATTATTTATCTGGCGGATTTTATCGAACCCGGCCGTCGTTATCCCGGTGTCGAGAACTTGAGGGAAGCTTGCAAAGAAGATGACTTGGATGAAGCGTGTCTCATGGCTTTCTCGAATACCATCAACTATATTAATGCCATCGGGGGCCTCATTCACCCGCGGACAATCAATGCACGCAATGCGTTAATTTTAAAAAAGAAATGTCGACCATTAAAAGGAGAAGAGTATCGTGAACCAGGAAAATAACAATCAAATTTTTGATATTTCATCGGAAGCGTTTGCCGATTTGGCACAGTCTTGGATTGAAGACCGCAAAGGGATTCGGACAAAAATCATCGATGTGCGCGACTCTGCTTCGTATGCGGATTTTTTTGTGATTACCGGCGGCGGGAGTGAACGTCAGGTTCATGCCATTGCCGAAAACATTCAATATGAAGCCTCAAAGCGGGGGATGATGCCCAAAAGTGTCGAGGGAGAACGCACGTCGCGTTGGATCTTATTGGACTATTACGATGTGATTATTCACGTTTTTCATGAACAGGATCGTGAATTTTACGATTTGGAACGGCTTTGGCAGGATAATTTGCGTCCGACCGAAGAACAGTAAATCTTTGATCGGAATGCGAGCGTGTGAAAGAAGGTAACTATGCAAATTGGAATTATTGGTCTGCCAAACGTCGGCAAAAGCACTATTTTTAATGCGGTTACAAAAGCGGGAGCAGAATCCGCAAACTATCCCTTTTGCACCATTGATCCCAATGTCGGTGTCGTTTCCGTGCCGGATGAGCGATTGAAGGTCCTGGGGGAAATGTACCAAACGAAAAAAATCGTTCCGACCACGATTGAATTTGTCGATATTGCCGGTTTGGTTAAAGGAGCCAGCAAAGGGGAAGGCCTGGGGAATAAATTTTTAGCCAATATACGCGAAGTGGATGCGGTTGCTCATGTGGTTCGTTGCTTTGATGATGATAATGTGGTTCACATATCGGGGAAGATTGACCCCATTGACGACGTTGAAACCATTAGCTTGGAATTGATTTTTGCAGATTTGGAAATGATTGATCGCCGAATCGATAAGACCCGCCGGGCAGCAAAAGCCTCCAAAGAGGCAAAAACACAATTGGATGTTTTAGAGAAGGTTAAATTCTATTTGGAAGACGGAAAAAAGCCGGATAAAACAGCCTTTAATGATGATGAATGGCGTTGGATTTCACAGCTTCAGATGATCTGCACCAAGCCATTTTTTTATATTGCCAATGTCGCCGAGGATGAATTGCAGGAAGATAACGCTTATGTTGCAGCGTTAAGGGGAAAAGTGGCACCGGCGGAAGTGATTAAAATTTCGGCAAAAATAGAAGAAGAAATCGCGATTTTGGATGATGAAGAGCGTGAAGAATTTTTATCGGCGATGGGCATGTCGTCATCGGGACTCGATCGCGTGATTACCGTGGCCTATCGGCTTTTGGGGCTGATTTCTTTCTTGACGGCCGGACCGGACGAATGCCGTGCTTGGACCGTCCCCAAAGGGACCAAAGCACCAAAAGCGGCGGGAAAAATTCATACCGATATTGAACGGGGATTCATCAAGGCTGAAATCACCTCCTACGATGATTTGATTCAGGCGGGATCCGAAGCAAAGGCAAGAGAGCAGGGCGTCACCCGAACAGAGGGTAAAGATTATATCATGCAGGATGGCGATGTGACTTTTTTCCGGTTTAATGTGTAAATTACAAGGCAGATGATAACCATCAACAAAAAAAACTGCACCCGTGGTTCGTGGATCGCGGTGCAGTTTTTTGTTTGAAATTTTTTATTTGTCCATGATGCCGCTTTTTTCAGTTGCAGTGATCACGGCATTGGCGACAGCACTGCGGAAACCATTGGCTTCAAGGGAAAGAACTCCTTCAATGGTTGTGCCGGCGGGAGAGGTGACCATATCTTTGAGTTCGCCCGGATGTTTGCCGCTTTCCAGCAGCATTTTGGCAGAACCCAAAACGGTTTGAGCCGCAAAGGTGTAGGCCTGCGCTCTCGGCATCCCGGTCTGCACGGCACCATCTGCCAGGGCTTCAATAAACATAAAGACAAAAGCGGGCGCTGAACCGGACAGGCCGGTAACCGCGTCCATCAAAGCTTCCGGCACCATTTCGGCCTTCCCCAAAGAACGGAAGATGGAAAGCACCAGTGCCAATTCAGCATCTGTAGCCAGGGCATTGGCCGTCAGAGCGGCCATGCCTTCGCCCACCAAGGCAGGGGTGTTGGGCATCACGCGGATGAGATGAATCTTTTTTTCAAAGCGCGATTCTGTTTGGCGAATAGATTGACCCGCGGCAATGGTGACAATCACGTTATTCTCTTTAACAGCCGATTTGATTTCGTTGATGATCGTTGGATAAACGTTGGGCTTTGTACATAGAAAAAGCACATCGGCTTGAGTACAAACATTGATATTAGAAGCTTCACCAATCACGCCGTATGCTTCTGTCAGTTGTTGAAGCTTGTCGCCGTCCGGATCATAGATGTGAATATCGGTTGCGGTAAATTTTTTTGTTTTTAGAATACCTTTAAAAATGGCCTGAGCCATGTTGCCGGCACCGATAAAGCCGAGTTGTTCCGCCATGAAAATCTCCTTTTAAACTTTAAATACAATGATTGAAAATCTATTTTCATTATAGATATTTTTTTTCATTGATTCAATATAAAATCCTTGACAGATTTTATTCTCCAGTTTACAATATCAAAAGTGGTCGTTTGGAGAAGTATCGAAGTGGTCATAACGAGCCGCACTCGAAATGCGGTTGCCCTCCGGGGCACGTGGGTTCGAATCCCACCTTCTCCGCCAGTTTAAATAATTCAATAGTCTCGTGGGGGTGTAGCTCAGCCGGGAGAGCGCGTGATTCGCATTTACGAGGTCAGGGGTTCGAATCCCCTCATCTCCACCATTTTTGAGAGATAGCTTGGTTTCGGCCAAGTTTTTTTATGGAAAGATGATCTGGTCGCAACCCGGGTTGTCTTTTTCTTTTCGCATCAGGTCATTGTGATACTGGTGCAATTTTTTTGTTCTTTCTGTATTGAACTTGTCGAGACGCGTGAATGTACGTATTCATTTGCATGCCGCGGAGTTGAAAAAGAAAATTGCTTATTGAGGTAATTTGAAGATCCGCTAAAAGCCGCACCGTATTCTGCTCTTTATTCTAATGGCATCGTCTTTTAGTGAGAACATAAAATCGACACAAATGTCACTTCAAATAGCCGCATAACAAACGCAAGGTTTAGCTAAAGGGTAAGGGTTAGCGCCTCCCAAAATTGTTCGTCCGTTGTTCAGCTCCTCTCTCAGTGATTCAGACTATTTTTATGCGTTTTATCAAATAAATAATGGTTGGAAATAAAAGGACAGTCCCTGAATTTTTAAATGCTGATAGATTGCCTGAAAATCGCCAGCCTCCTTCTTACTTAAAAAATAATTAATTTATAACATTGATTTTCCTTTTTCGCCAAAAATTTTAAGAAAAAGTTTTGGAGAAACAAATATATGTATTTAACTGAAATTCTACAATTTTTTAAGTTTCAAAAATTGTGATCAAAGGGCATTTCCATTCGTCCGGGATGAAAACATGTTGACAGTTCATGCAAACGCACAGTAGAATTATTTTTGTAAAGATTCCGGAACCCCACACATAAATAAAATTTATTTCAGATATCTGGCGAAAAGTATTGGATAAATGTGTTAAAGCAATGTCAATAGCAAAAATAATTTTAATTAAAAAAGTATTTAAAATTACTTTTATAAATTAAAATGTGTGTTATAATAACCTTAATTAGAACATATATGTTATAATAAAAATTTTAATCTAAATTATGGGAGGCCAAGAGTGAGCGGTAAAGAGAATTTGATGACCATCAAGAGACATGCATTAATGATGATAGCGGCCCTGGCGTTTATGATGCTATTCCTGATCCCGGCAACGATGACGCCTGTTCATGCTGAAGGTGAAAAAATTACGAGTAAATCAGTTGGAAATTGGGATGGACAAGCTGCGACCGTTTTTGAATATAAAGGCAAAAAAGCCTTTTGTGTTGAAGCAGATGTTAATGGCGGACCGAGTGAAGCTTTAGACGAAGAGATCAGTAATGATGTCAATGTGCTTAAAGCGCTTTACTACGGACAATATGGCCAAGAGCCATGGAGTGGCTTTAAGGACAATGAAGCGAAAGGGGTCGTCGTTACTTCCCGCGTACTCAGCGATTTTTACAAAAAAACCAATAGTAACCATATTAAAGGTGTGAAGGAATTTAAAGAATTTCTTAACACTCAGCCGGCACCGCCGACTGAGGCCACACAGTTCGCGAAATCAGAACTGAAGGTTTCGTGGGATTCGGCGAAAAAAGTTCAGGTTACCGAAGAAAATGAAGTTAAAGGAGACAAGGGTCAAACATTAAGTTTCGATCTGCCGGAAGGCGTCAGGCTGATCAAAAAAGACGGGACGGTCTTAACCAAACACATCACGCTTTCTGCGGGAGACTCCTTCCACTTAGAAGCTGATGCCGGTGTGACCGGAGAATACAGCACAGGAAGTGTCGGCAAAAATTTTGGTTATCAGGCAATAATTGTTAGGACAGCGCCCGACAAACAAAACTTGGGGCAGCTTAAAGTTATGGAGGATACTGCAGCAGCGACTTCGTTTAAAGCGCAATGGCTCAGGTTCAGCAATGTGTCCGTCACTAAAAAAGACATCACCAGCAAAAAGGAACTTCCCGGGGCAAAGATGAAAGTCTTGGATGCCAAAACCGGCGATTTGGTTGACGAATGGACCTCTACGCAGAATGCTCACTTCATTAAGAATCTTGTGGCCGGAAGAGAATATATTCTCAAAGAAGTTGTCGCTCCAAAAGATTACGAACTGAATCACGAATCGATTAAATTTGTGGCAGGACGGGATCAAACCGTCACGATGTATGACAAACATGTGACAAAGCCTACGAAACCCGAAAAAAATGTAAAAGCTGCAAAAACCGGCGACAACACATCGTTACTGCTTCCTGTGGCGGCCTTCTTGACAGGAGCGGCAATTTTAATAGTATTGGGCGTAATTGCAAATAAAAGAAAGATGAACAAGAAGGGATAATGCTTGTCTGAATTGCATAAAGGATAGAAGAATATTTTAATAAGCCATAAAATCTGAATCTCAATTCAATGAGATTCAGATTTTTTGTATGCCGAAAACCACAAGCTTGATGAAAAGGCAATAAAGATTTATGATTTATAATCGAAAATAAATGATTTGGGATCCACTTTAGCAGATATCCCGCTTTGATTTTAACGGAATTGCCAATTGATTAAAATATGGGGAAAAACGATATTGATCAAGAGACATTTTTGTCCCATGTCAAAAATCAAGCCGTTTGCTCGCGCTGTGTCCTGTTTTTCTGTTGCCATCTGAAATATTCTGTTCTCAAAAGGAGGGAGCAACCCATGGATCAACAAAAGATCGGAGCTTTTTTGAAAGAGCTTCGCAGGGAGAAAACGGTCACCCAGGAACAGCTCGCGGAAACGCTGAACGTGTCTCGACGTACGGTTTCCAGATGGGAAACCGGCAGCAATATGCCGGATCTGGATGTTCTTATGGAGATGGCAGACTATTATAAAGTCGATATTCGAGAATTGTTAGACGGAGAAAGAAAGCGCGAGCAAATGAATCATGAAATGAAAGAAACCGTATTGAAAGTGGCTGACTACAGCAATGAAGAAAAACTGAAACTGACAAAGCGTCTGCATATATTTTATATCGCGGCATTGATTTCGATAGTTATATATCTCATTACGTTGTTTTTTGAGCCGGAAACGCCGAATGGCGCGTTTGATTTTGCACAGGGCGCGATGCTGGGAATTGCTTTTGGCATGATCGTTATTGGCGTTCTGATGACCAGCACACGCGGACAGCAGTTGCGAAAAATCAAACTGCGGCTGTTAAAAAAACGCGACGCTGACAATACAATGACACGTTGAATAATGATGCTGTTTTAACCGGCTGATTTTCCGGGGGAAGGTCAGCCGGATTTTATTATGACCGGGGATTTCTGTCTCTTGCGGGAACACTTAAATTATGTAGGTAATATTATGGATATGGAATTATCATTTCATCGGTATTTATTGCTATCATTTTGAATTTGGAAATAAAAAACACCACCAGCATTTCATATTTATCCTGGCGGTATCTTTTGGTTTGACGCGCACTTAAATATTTAACGTTGAGCTTTGCCGACAACCTTTCCCACGATTCGAAACTGATCAGAACCGGTAATTAATATGGGATCGTATTTAGTATTGAGCGAAATAAGGGAATGCCCCTTTCGGTCCATCTGCTTGATGTATCCTTCACCATTAAAAACAAAAATACCAATTTGCCCATCTTCAAGATCCGGTTGCTGATGGACAAAAACGGTTTCTTCATCGGAAAATTTCGGTTCCATGGAGTCGCCGGAAATTTTCAGTGCAAAATCGGCACTAACCGGTGGATTTTTAAATGCCCGCATTTCAAAGTTCTCAGCATCCAGAAATTGACCGGATCCCGCCGAAGCTTTAAGCAGTTGAAAGGGGAGATCCACCCATCTGGCTACGTCAGGATTGGATTCTGTTTGTAAAATCCGTTCGAATTCAATATCGATTAAGGTATTCACAGCTTTTCGTCCATAAGGATCCATTTTTCGGATTTTTCTTATCTGTTCTCGCTCTGAATTGGAAATACTCAAATCAAAAGTATCCAGTGCGCCGAAATCATTAAGAGAACATTCAAAAACGTTGGCCAAAGCTTGAAGATTTTTAAGCGTTGGATTATTGCTTTCACCTGTTAATAATTTGCTCAATGTGCTGATCGGAATACCGGAGCGGTTCGATAGTTCTTTGGTTGTCAGATGCATTTTTTTCTTGTATTCACTAATTTTTTCAAGTCCCATTTTTTTATTCCTTTCAGCACTATTTTGCAATATGACTAAAAAATTGTCAATAAAAAGAAAGAATAAAATTTAATCTTCTTTACGCTCTCTTTTGTTTACAGTATAATATTTAATAAAATCGATATTCAACGGCAAATATATATTTTAAAAATTAATCGTGTGATTGGAAGGGTTTTTTTATGAAGAAAAAAATTGTGTTACTTGTTATTTTGGTTTTGATAGTGGCCGCCGCTGCAGGATTTAATGTGTGGAAACATTACCAACAAAAGAATAGGGTTTCTTCAAAAAGCGTTGGCCAACCAGAAGTGACGGTGCCTAAGGATATAAACAAATCTTTGCAGAAAAAGACGACAAAAAACAATACGCTGTCACAGGATCAAATTGATCAAATGAAAAAAGATGCAGTGGCCTTTTATCAGGCTGCTTATCAAAAAGATTTTACCATGGCCAAAACCTATATGACGACTGTTTTTGCAAAGGATCTGGACACAATGCTTTCCGGCGGTGATGCAGCCAATGGCGTTGATGTTGTCCGAGATATCAGCACCTATACAAGTGTGAGCTCTCCGATTAATGTCTCAAACCCGTCGGTTATTGCGAAGAACCGGGAGTATCAGATTACATTAAAATTAACAGACCGTTATCAGGCAAAGGTTGGCTTTCAAAAAGTGAATGCAACGTACAAGGTATTTAGTTTTAGCGCCCAAGATTCGGATCTGGGAAACGGCGGATACGCCGGTTCCAGCCAAAAGGGGCGATAAACTTTGAGCTGTTTTGTAGAGTTTCATTTTTTCAAAAAGATTTGATTTTATGTAAAACTTTGACTATAATAAAACTCAATCATTAAAAATGCATTGAAAAGGACCGAAGAAAATGGATTCTTCAAGAGAGGGATTAGTTGCTGTGAAAATCCTAAGAATCATTTTCGTGAGACCGCCTTGGAGTAGACCGGGATTAACCGGCTCCGGACTCTGACCGTTACCCAGAAATAAAGAGGGCACCGTTCGTGCCAAAAAGGGTGGAACCGCGTTCAATCGTCCCTTTATATTCGTTATTGAATATAAAGGGATTTTTTTATTTTAACAATGGAGGATAACATGAAAATCACATTACTTGACGGTGACGTCAAAGACTTTGAAAATGGATTGAGTATTCACGAAATGGCTAAATCGCTGAGCATGAGATTAGCTAAAAAAGTGATGGCCGGAATGATTGATGGCAAAGTGGTGGACCTGCGAACCAAAGTCGACCATGATTGTAAGGTCCGTTTTTTAACCTTTGACGACACTGAAGGGAAGAAGGCATTTTGGCATTCGGCATCACATGTCATGGGGCAGGCCATTAAGCGCATTTGGCCGGATGCCCAGCTGACAATCGGTCCGGCTGTTGATAATGGCTTTTATTACGATGTCGATTTGAAACACGCCATTACGCCGGACGATTACCCAATTATTGAAGCCGAGATGAGAAAGATCGTTAAAGCTGATTATCCCATCGAATACAGTGTCAAAAGCCGTGAAGAGGCTCTGGCTTGGGCTGAAAAAGAACATGAAACTTATAAAACGGAGCTCATTGAAGCCCTGCCGGAAGATGAAACGATTTCTTTTTATGGACAGGGAGAATGGGCCGACCTTTGTGCCGGCCCGCATATCCGAAGCACCGGACAAATCAAGGCTTTTAAAATTATGAGCCTGGCCGGTGCTTACTGGCATGGTGATGAAAATAACAAGATGTTGCAGCGGGTTTATGGGGTTGCCTTCCCGAAGAAATCGCTGCTGGATGAACATCTGGCTAAATTAGAAGAGGCTCAAAAGCGCGACCATCGCAAACTTGGCCCGCAACTGGATTTGTTTTTCTTGGATGATACTGCTCCGGGAATGCCTTACTGGCTGCCGAAAGGATGGAAACTTTTTAATACCTTATTGGAATTCTGGCGCGATGAACACGAAAAACGCGGTTATCAAGAAATTTCCTCGCCCCAGATCAATTACAATAAACTTTGGCGCCAGTCCGGCCATTGGGACCATTACAAAGATAATATGTTTGTGATTCCGATCAGCGAAAATGAAATTTATGGCGTTAAGCCGATGAACTGCCCGAATGCCATCGTGGTTTATAAACGCAAAACCAGAAGCTATCGCGATTTACCTCTGCGCTTATCAGATTGTGATGTACTCCATCGGAAGGAAAAATCCGGTCAGCTGCACGGGTTGTTGCGGGTGCAGATGTTCCGTCAGGATGACTCACATAACTTCATTACAGAAAATCAGATCTATGATGAAATTAACGGCATCTTGGACATTGCCGATTTGTTCTACGGTATTTTTGGACTGGAATATCGCCCGGAATTATCGACACGGCCGGCAGATTTCATGGGAGACATCGCCCTCTGGGATAAAGCGGAAGCCGCATTAAAGGAAATCTTGGATAAGCGTTATGGCGAAGGCGGTCATGATATCAATGAAGGTGACGGTGCATTTTACGGCCCGAAGATCGATATCATGATGAAAGATGCCCTGGATCGAACCTGGCAGATGGGGACCATTCAGGTGGACTTCCAATTGCCGAGAAACTTTGACTTGACTTATATGGATAAAGACGGAGAACTTAAAGTGCCGGTGATGATTCACCGAGTTATTTACGGTTCGTTGGAAAGATTTATCGGATTACTTATCGAAAGCACTGCCGGCAAGTTCCCGTTCTGGCTGTCACCCTTGCAGGTTGGGATCGTTCCGGTGAGAGAATTCCACAATGAATATGCCCAGAGCATTGCAGATCAGCTGCGCGACCATCGCATCCGCGTTGAAGTCGACGATCGCGATGCACAGATGGGGGGAAAAATTTCCAAATTCCGTAAAGAACTCCTGCCGTATATTCTGATTGTCGGCGACAAGGAAAAAGAAGCCAACACCGTTTCGGTCCGAATCCGAGACGGCGTGCAGCTGCATAATATCCCCGTGGATGCTTTTCTAAAAGTCGTCGATATCATGAATAAAAAACGCGAACTGCAGCTGCGGGATTCCTTCGCATAAATAATTATAATTAGTGCTTGACATCGGTAAAAGGCTTCTCTATAATGATCAAAGAAACAAAGTGGAGGCGGTGCCTCTCACCTATCTCTTTGGGAGAATGGGTCATAAGACTTTAACAAGCTTTTGATGCAGGTGATTTGTTTCACCTGCTTTTTTATTTGTTGTAATTTGTTGTAATGGGAGGTGTATTACAATAGCAAAAAGAAAAGACATGCAGCACGAAATCAACGAACGAATTCGTGATCGCGAAGTCAGGGTCGTCGGCCCTAACGGGGATATGCTCGGTGTCATGGCTCCAAGGGATGCTCAGAAAATTGCCGATGAAAATGATTTGGATCTGGTAAAAGTATCTCCACATGCAAAACCGCCAGTTTGTAAAATTTTAGACTACGGGAAATTTCGCTATGAAGAAGAACGCAGGTTAAAAGAAGCTAAAAAGAAACAAAAAGCAGTCAGCATTAAAGAAATCCGGATGTCTGTCCGCGTTGAGGAACACGATATTCAGGTTAAGGCGAAAAATGCTGAAAAATTTTTAGTGCAAGGTCACCGTGTCAAATTGACGATTCGGTTCAGAGGTCGTGAAATGGCCTATACCGATCAGGGAAAACAGGTGCTCCTTGATTTCGCCAAGCGGCTTGAAGAAGTCGGAACAGTTGAGAAAAATCCGAAACTGGAAGGCCGTAATATGTCCATTTTCTTAACGCCAAAAGGCAATAAGGATAAATCAAAGAAAAAACAAGGAAAAGAAGAATAAAAGTTACGCAAGTATAGGAGGAAGAATTATGCCAAAGATGAAATCACATCGTGGGTCTGCGAAACGTTTTAAAATTAAGAAATCCGGTGTTATCAAACGAGCAAAGGCCTATAAAAGTCACATTTTAAACAAGAAAACTCAAAAGCGGAAAAGAAAGCTGAGAAAGGCCGGTTATTTGGTCCCCAGCAATGCTAAAAATATTCGCAAAATGTTGTTAAAATAACCGTGGAAACAAGGAGGAAATAAAATGGCTCGAATTAAAAAAGGGGTTAATGCCCATAAAAAACATAAAAAGATTTTGAAGCTTGCAAAGGGTTATTACGGTGCAAAGAGCAAATTATATCGCCCGGCTAACGAAGCGGTTATGCGGGCGCTGCGTTCTGCTTACAGCGGCCGTAAACAGAAGAAACGGGATTATC
The DNA here is from genome assembly GCF_036289405.1 of Pseudoramibacter faecis. Taxonomy (NCBI): domain Bacteria; kingdom Bacillati; phylum Bacillota; class Clostridia; order Eubacteriales; family Eubacteriaceae; genus Pseudoramibacter; species Pseudoramibacter faecis. The sequence goes on from NZ_JAYFFI010000011.1 coordinate 57,392, forward strand.
GCAAACTTTGGATCACCAGAATCAATGCGGCTGCACATTTGAATGATCTGAACTACAGCAAGATGATGCATGGTCTGAAGGTTGCCAATGTGGCCATTGACCGCAAGATTCTGGCTGACCTGGCGATGAATGACGCCGCTGCATTTAGCAAATTGGCTGAAGTCGCGAAAGAAAATCTCTAAATGTGTCAGACACCCCGGGAATTTAATCTTTTACCGGGCTCTGATCTGTTTTTGAAACACAGTTTATGCAAAAGTTTCCAGACATTATCTCGTCAAAACAAAATCCGCTGATTAAGGAAATTAAGGCTCTATCTCGGCGGAAAAACAGAGATTTGAGCGGCCGCTACTTTTTTGAAGGGTGGAAACTGGCCCAAGAGGCAATAGCGGCTCAAATTCCCATTGACCATATTTTGGTCAGTCAAAGCTGGCTTCAGAAGAACGTTGCATTAACGGCTGCGTCCTCGCTTGAACACACGATTGTTGCAGATGCTGTGATGACCCATTTGTCATCTCAGATGCATCCGGAAGGCATTTTGTGTGTTGCCAGAAAAAGGGAAGCAAAAGAGGGATCCTATCACAAATATATCCTGTTGGACGGGATGTCCGATCCCGGAAATATGGGAGCCATCATTCGAACCGCAGATGCCGCCGGCTTTGACATCGTTGTTTGTTTAGATAATTGTGTGGATATTTATAATGAAAAAACGTTGCGCGCGTCAATGGGATCTTGCTTTCATTTGCCGATAAAGATGGATCGGTCGGCAGAAATTGTTATTGACGAATTAAAAGAAAACAAGATTCCGATCATCGGCGCTTCGCTTCAGGGAAAAACATCTCTGAAGCCGCCACAGGCAAGCGAAGGTTTATCTAAATTCGCATTGATTTTGGGCAGTGAATCCCACGGGATTCGCCCTGAAATAGAGGCACGATGCGATTCTCTTTGGAAACTGCCCATCTTAGGGAAAGCTGAGTCTTTGAACGTTGCCGTTGCTGCAGGCATTATGATGTATGCTTGTCAATCATATTTTTGCGATGAAGAAGTTTGTACCGCAAATTAAAGGTTCTTAAGAGAAAATACCAGTTGCTGAGAGGTATTTGAACGCTTTGCGAGAAGTTTCGCTTCTGAGCATTTCGGCTGAAACCGAGTAGGCTGAAACGTACGACCTGCGTTATGTGTTTGAGTGATTCGGCATGAATAATTTTTTGCCGGGTAAGCAAGGTGGTACCGCGGAATTTTCGTCCTTATATTTTAAATATAAGGATTTTTTTATTTGAAAGGAGTTACGCCGTGAAAGATCAATTAAATCAAATAAAGAAGATGTTTCAAGATGAAATGGCCAAAGTCAAGGATATGAAAGAATTGGACAATGTTCGCGTTCAATTTCTGGGGAAAAAGGGGGCGATGACCCAATTCATGAAAGGGATGGGAAAGCTCTCGAAAGAAGAACGCCCCGTCATTGGCAAACTGGCCAATGAGGTTCGTCAGGAAATTCAAAACGGACTCAATAGTTTTAAACACGAAATGGAAACCAAAGCTCTGGAGGCCCGTCTGACAAAAGAACGCATCGATGTGACCCTCCCCGGGAAGGCGCCGGCAATCGGCGGCCATCATCCTTTGGATATCGTTACCGGCGAATTGGAAAATATATTTCTGGGAATGGGATTTTCGATTGTCGAAGGGCCGGAAATTGAATGGGTTAAGTATAACTTTGACGATTTGAACATGCCTTTGGATCATTCGTCGCGAGACAAACAGGAATCTTTTTATTATCGGGAAAATATGGTATTAAGAACGCAGACGTCGCCGGTTCAGGTTCGGACCATGCTCGAACAAAAGCCGCCGTTACGCATTGTCTCCCCCGGGCGCGTGTATCGCTCCGACGAAATCGATGCCACCCATTCACCGGTCTTCCACCAAATGGAGGGGCTTGTGATCGATAAGGGGATTACCATGTCCGATCTGAAGGGAACGATGGATCTTTTTGCCAAGCAGTTATTTGGCAACAAAACAAAAACCAAATTTCGTCCCCATCAGTTCTATTTCACAGAACCTTCGGCTGAAATGGACGTGACCTGTTTCAGATGCGGCGGTGAAGGCTGTTCCGTTTGCGATGATTCCGGCTGGGTCGAACTTTTGGGATGCGGGATGGTGCATCCCAACGTGCTCAAGGCCTGCGGCATCGATCCGGAAGTTTATTCGGGCTTTGCCTTTGGCCTCGGTCTCGACCGCATCGCGTTGACCAAATACGGCATTACAGATTTGCGGATTTTATTTGAAAATGATATCCGTTTCTTAGAACAATTTAAATAATCGGAGGGAAAACATGCTTGTATCTTTAAATTGGTTAAAAGAATATGTCAACGTTAATCAGGATGTTAAGACCTTTGGCGATGTGCTGACCATGTCCGGCACGAAGGTCGAAACGATTCAGCCGGTTAATCCCAATGTTCAAGGCATTTTAACCGGCAAAATCACGAAAATTACCAAGCATCCCAACGCGGATAAATTGCAGATTTGCGATGTCGATTTTGGCGATAAAATACTCCCGATTATTACCAGTGCCAAAAATGTTTTTGTGGGCGCCGTGGTCCCTGTTGCCGTGGCCGGATCCGTTATCGCCGACGGCACAAAAATGAAGCCGACCTCATTCCGCGGGATTGAATCGCCGGGAATGATGTGCTCGGGAGAAGAGATGGGACTGGATACCGGTCTATTTAGCCAGGAAATCATGAACGGCATTTATATTCTACCTGAAGATACGGAACTGGGGCAGGAAGTTCGAGATCTTTTTTGGGTCAACGACCAAATCATCGATGTGGAATTAACGGCCAACCGTAGCGATTGCCAATCGATTTATGGGATTGCTCGGGAAGCCGCGGCGGCCCTGGACGAACCCATTGAGCCGATCACACTTTATCAGGAGTCACAGAGTGTTCAGGATTTGCTGCCGATTGAAAATTTCCTGAAGGTCTCTGTCGAAAGCGATCTGTGCGCTCGTTACACCGCGCGGATGTTTAAAGTCAACAAAATTGGCCCTTCCCCCATCTGGATGCAGCGCAAATTGCTGAACAGCGGCGTTCGGCCGATTAATAATATTGTGGATGTGACCAATTATGTGATGCTGGAAGTCGGGCAGCCGCTCCATGCTTTTGATTGTCAAAGCATCGGCAGTCAGGAAATCATCGTCAAACAGTGTGACGACCAATCCGTCACGACATTGGACGGTCAGGAACGCGCCATTGACGCCGAAATGATAATGATTACCAATGGGCAAAAACCGATTGCCGTCGCGGGCATCATGGGCGGACTCAATTCAGAAATTACTGATCAAACAGAATATGTCGTGCTGGAATCAGCCTGCTTTGATAAAACGAGCGTCCGCAGAACTTCCCGCAAGATGGGGCTCAGGACAGAAGCTTCTGCGCGCTACGAAAAGGGAACTTTTCCGGGATTGTGTGAAGTGGCAGCGCTTAGAGCTGCCTATCTCTTTGAATCCATTGGCGCTTGCGAGGTCATTCCGGGGATGATTGATATTTATCCGCATCCGGAAGAAGCCCATACCATTACCGTAGATCCGCAATGGATCAGCCGGGTCCTGGGCATTGATATTTCGGCCGATGACATTGTAAAAATTTTAAATCGGCTGTTCCTTGAAGTTCAGCCTGCAGACGGTCAGCGGCTGAAAGTCATCGTCCCTGAATATCGCCGGGATCTGCGCATTCGTGAAGATATCGCCGAAGAAGTGGCGCGCATTTATGGCTATGACCGCATCCCAAACACCATCATGGGCGGAACGACTTTGGTCGGCCTTAAGACCGACGCGCAGGTATTTAAAACGAAAATTGAAGACTTGCTCATTGGTTCGGGCTATTTTCAAACCATGACCACGTCATTCACGTCGCTTAAAACCATTCATGACATGCAAATGGATAAAGTAGAAGCGCCGGTGGTCATCATGAATCCCCTGGGCGAGGATAGTGCCGTGATGCGCTTCACTTTGGCCGGTGAGCAATTGTCGCTGATTGCTCTGAATCACAGCCGGAAAAATCCGTCAGGCCGTTTTTTTGAGATCGCATCGACCTATCATGTGAATTCGGATACCGATGATCTGCCGATTGAAACCAAACATTTGGTGATGACAAGTTACAATGCTGACGATTTTTACAGCTTTAAAGGGGTGGCAGAGCGCGTTCTTGCAGAAGTCGGTCAAACATCCGTTCGCTTTGAAGCCGGCGGGGACCATTTGTTCCACCCGGGGAGAAAGGCGATCATTTCGATTGATGGCGTCACTACCGGGCAGATGGGCGAAATCCATCCAGTCGTCGCGAAAAAATTCGTATTGCCGAAGCATACGCTCCTGGCAGAATTTGATTTTAACATCTTAACTGAAATGGCCTCCAATCGCACCATTCATTTTGATGACTTGCCGAAATATCCTTCTTCAACCCGGGATCTGGCGGTGATCGTGCCGGAAGCATTGCCATCTTCAGCGGTCTGGGAAATCATCGAAGATCACCACGCCGACATCATGGAATCCATCGATCTCTTTGATGTCTACCGCGGGGAACAAATCGGCGAAGGCAAGAAGAGTTTGGCATTTTCCATAACGTTCCGCCACGCTGAACGGACGTTAACCGACGACGATATTAATCCGATTGTCGATGCCATCGTAGTGGATTTGGAAACGAAACTTCACGCTCAACTGCGCGATGAATAATTCAAATACGACGGAAGCGCTGCTGGCCGTTTCCCGATTAGAGGGGATGAGTCGACAGCGCTTTGCTCAATTTGTGCGCCAGCTTAAAAAACAAGACTTGCCTGAAAATCAGCATCTGACTTATTTTGATTTGATCGATTTTGGGATGTGCGTCAATTTATTTTCACCGATGCTGCCAATTTCTTTCTTTATGGCAGGATATCAATCGGCTCAGCAAATTTTAGAACTTTGCGGCAAAGCGGCCATTCAAATGACTTCACCTTTCGATGAGATGTTTCCCACGTGTTTTCAAACATCGGATGGCCCTGCTCTGCTGTTTTACCAGGGAGAGCTTCGCTGTCTCGGAGAAAGACGCATGGCTGTGATCGGGACCCGAACGCCTTCAGCGAGCGGGAAGATTCTCGCATATAATATGGGTCATGAGCTGGCAAAACGCGATATCTGTGTGATCAGTGGTTTGGCAAAGGGATGTGATACGGCTGCGCACTTGGGCTGTCTGGAAAATGGCGGCAAAACGGTGGCTTTTTTGCCAGCTTCATTAACGGCCGTTGTGCCGTCAAGCAATCAGGAACTGGCGAATAAAATTATTAAGGGCGGGGGATGTTTAATCTCAGAATATTCACCTCTCGAAGAGATGCCTCGAAAGCATTATTATATCGCGCGGGATCGCTTACAAGCTATGAGTGCTCAGGCTCTCATTGTGTCCGAATTTGATGAAAACAGCGGAACCATGCACACTTTGCGTTTTGCCGAAAAGTATAAGCGTCCGATCATCGCGGATCATACCATTGCCGCATCTGCACCGGAAATAAAAGATGTGCTGTCTAAACTGAAAACAGATATCCAAATTCTTACAATGGCAGAAATAAAAATCTTTTTAAATAATATACGAAAAAATTGAAAACCCTTCTCATTTTATCTATAATAAAATTGAACAAAGCATGGAGGAAGATCGGAGGGAACAAAGAGAGATATGGCAAATGATAGAAAGTCGATTGAATTAACCATTATGGGTACACCCTTGCCGGTTAAAGTGGATGGCAATGAGGATTATATTCGCGGATTGGCAGATTTTGTCAATCAAGAATTACAAGAAATCCAGAACAGTAATCCGCATATCAATCGCATTCAGCTAATGCTTATTGGATGCATGAATATTTCGGAAAAATATTTTCAGGCACAGCGCGATATTGCTGAAATGAAAGATCGACTGGCACAGGCAAAAAAAGAACAATCTGCCATCAATGAACATTTAGCCAATGAAAAAGAACAATCTAATCAATTGGAACAGGAGAAAAAAGAAATTCTCAAAGATTTACAAGCCTGCCAGCGCCAACTTGAAGAAAAAAACGAGTTGCTCAATCAATATCGCGAACACTTGAAACAAGCGAAGGAAGAAAGTGAATCCAATCGTAAATCGATTTTAAATCTTCAAAATAAATTATTTGAAAGCCAAATAGAACTCAGTAAATCCAAGGACCATCAATCGTGATGCAAAAAGCAGCTCGTTCGCTGCTTTTTTATATTTAAAGCATGAAGGGGCAACGCTATATCCATGATTGGATCTGTGATAAAATGAAAATTATTTATATGTGATTCAAGCGAATGATTGAAAAAATATTTTATTAGAATTTAAAACATAAAGATATGTTTTGTATAAAAATAGATAAATTCCAAGTCGAAATGCACTAATTTTAAAAGAATTTATGAATAAGATAGGAGAAGATAATGAATTGGTTATTTGTATTGGTCGATAAAGGGACATCTGAACAAAGATGGCTGTTGAAGATCCGCAATCTTCAACAGCTTATCGCTTATCATCAAGCGATTCGTTTGGCCGGTACCGGCCTTAAGGATGACATCAATAACCGCATTAAAAATGTCGATCTTGAACATGCCAGTCATCATACAGGCGATGAAGATCTAGATCAACAATTCATTGCGATTACGAGCCAGAAAAATATTTATTACGATGCCTATGGTAATTGGTCAACCGATGAACATGTGGCAGATAATTTTTTATATCGCAAGTTTTTAGAATTCCCGCATTTTACTGAGGACGATATCGCCATTAAGTCATTCAATGATGGGGCACATTCATATGCACGTTTGGGAGATTTGGAAGTTCGGGAAGGAGATGTTGTCAAATGGGATACCTTTGACGAAGCGTATCAAGCTTGCCTGCGTATCATTGGTCAATCATAAAAATCTGTCATTCCGGCAAAAGAGGAAGAGGGATATTATTGCGTATAACACCAATTATACGCAATAATATCCCGGTCCTTAGCAAAAGAGCCCCCGACGGATTTTCTATCCGTCGGGGGCTCTTGTCTTAGAATAATCTGCCACCTTCGTTATTATTATCATTTGAGTTGTCCGATGAGTTGTCCGATGAGTTGTCCGATGCATTTGCATTGTTGCTTGAACTGCTGCTTTTAGTTGCTTCTTTTAAAGTAACGGTCACCGTTTTTGAAGAGCCATCCCTTGAAATGGTAATCTTGATTTTATCACCGACAGACTTTTTTTGGACAGCGGCCGTGACATCAGCGGCCTCAGATACCTTTTTCCCAGAAACGGCCGTAATAACATCCCCGGATTGCAGCCCGGCCTGATCTGCTGCGGAATTTTTTGTCACACTGACGATCACAACGCCCGTTTGACCGGCACCATATCGCATAGCGCTTTGAGCACTGGTTGCATCTACAATGGTAACACCTAAACTCGACCGGCCTTTGACATAGCCATTGGCTTTTAACGATTCAATCACCTTGGCTGCGGTATCTATGGGAACGGCAAATCCAAGCCCTTCAACGCCGCTGCCGGAAGATTTCGATTCAACAATACCAACCAATTCACCATATTGATTAAACAGACCGCCGCCGGAATTGCCCGGATTCACTTGAGCGGAAGTTTGAATCAAAGTCATTTTGTGACCCGAAATGGTTATTTGACGTTCCTTGGCTGAAATAATGCCTTCCGTAACTGTTCCGCTCAATTCACCCAGCGGATTACCAATGGCCACAGCCGTTTCGCCAGCATCCAGCTCACTGGATTTGCCGATGACAGCTGGTGTTAAATTTGATGCCGATATTTTGATGAGCGCGATATCCGTTTGTGAATCGCTGCCAATTACTTTGGCGGTATATTCTTTGTTATCAGAGGTTTTCACTTTGATGGTGGTCGCGTTATTTACAACGTGCGCACAGGTAACAATATAGCCGTCTTTTGTTAAGATAACGCCGGATCCAGCACCCTTTGTGACTAAATCTGAATAAATGGAAGATGTTTCCTTGGATTCAGTGGTAATGGAAACAACGGTTGAAGTTGCCGTTTTCGCAATTTGCTCTGTCGTCAGCGTACCATTTCTTGAAGAAGATGATTTGGCACTGGTTGTTTCGGTGTGGCCAACTGTTCTATACATAACTGCCGTTGACTTGCCGGTTATGCGATTGGCTAAAATAGAACCGCTAAAGCCGCTCAAACCACCGACGATCAAACAACCGGCGACGAGTAAAGCCGTGGATCGCTTCCGAAATCCTTTTTTTGGATTCCGTGCGTTCCATGATGTTTCGGGATTGGTCTTTTCATGAATCTCTTCGTACGGTGTTAAATCGTTATTGAGATTATGATGATTATATGGATTGGTCATATCATTTCCTGATCAGAAATATTAAAATGATAGCAAGAATAATTCTGATCGCTCCTTTCAGAATATATGATAAAGACTAAATCTTTAGAGTATTTGAGAATTAAGTTGTTTTTATTTTTGAATGGTTTTTTATTTAAGTGTAAATTGCAATTTCAAGTTGAACACGTGTAGTAGCCAAGCAGTTTATACTTTGATAACTGAATACACCTTGTCCAGCAAGCAGTCGAACAGTTTTTCTGGAGCGCAGTACCTCATTGCTCCAACTCGGAAAGCCGCTCAAATTTCAAGCCGTTACCTGCGGCAATGGTCTTGAAGATCTCAGAAAAATGTTCTGAAGACTCTTCCCGCAGCACTTCCATGGCTGCCATTACCGATTCGGCTTTCTTCCCCGGAATCTTAACGGCTATATAAAAG
>NZ_JAYFFI010000012.1:0-63728 GCF_036289405.1 Pseudoramibacter faecis
ATTTATCCACAGTTCTCTCTGTGTTTGTCCGAATGTTTATCTCATTCTTCGGAATCTTTAGGTTCAGTCTTTCGACTGCTTTTCCAGGTTTTATGGTACTATTCTCTTTTCTATGACCTTCTTGAAGTCGTTCGCATTTCTCAACGGAACTATTTTATTATAGCAACGGGTATTCTGACTGTCAAGCTTTTTTTTAAGTTTTTTGATCTTTGCTCGCTGGTTATTTGTCACATTTTTCACTCCAACTTTTGCAATTTAACTGTCCTTTGCTCCAAACAACGTATGTTATTATACGAAGATTCGTCGTCCCTGTCAATCTTATTCGCGAAAAACTTTTTTCTCGGTTGCTCAATTGTGATGGCCTTTCTTTATGTTTTATCGCATTTTGTTCTTTGGTTTCACCCTATTGTGTGCTATAATGGCATCGATCTAAATAAAGAGGAATGCGACCATGAGTGATGCTATTAAAGTCATTGCGAAAAATAGGAAAGCGCGACACGATTACTTCATCGAGGATACTTTTGAATGCGGTCTTGTGCTCTCAGGTACGGAGGTTAAATCTCTGCGTCAGGGCAAGGCGAGCTTAAAAGAGAGTTTTGCGGATTTTCGCGATGGAGAGCTCTGGATCTACCAAATGAACATCGCGCCTTATGAGCAAGGTAATATTTATAATAAAGACCCGCTGCGCGTCCGCAAGCTTTTACTGCATAAGCGCGAACTTCGCCGGCTCATCGGCCTCAAACAGCGTGACGGTTACACCTTGGTGCCCTTATCTCTTTATTTTAAAAATGGCCGCGTGAAGCTTGAGCTTGCCTTAGCCAAGGGAAAGAAGCTTTATGACAAGCGCCGCAGCATTGCAGAGCGCGATGCTAATCGGCGCATCCAAAAATCAATTCGCCGCATTTAATGGGGGCGTAAAGGTTTCGACGGGGATATTGAAGAAGCGTAAGCGAGCCAATGAGCCGGTCATTGTAAAAAACAGGCACCTAAATATAAACGCAAAAGATAATTCTTCTTACGAAATGGCGTTTGCTGCTTAACCGGCAGTAACGTTTCGTAAACCCGCGGCACTACTTGCCGCACGTCCCCCGGGATTCACCTGCCGGTTCCGGGCTGACGTTCATGAAAGCAGGGATCTGTCTTTGGAGGCTGTCCCGATCCATTGACAATTCAGGGGCTGGCCGATGCAAGTTGAGCTGTCAGGAGCCTGCATTGGTGAGAATCATCTGGCAGATGCGCTCGGAGAAATCGCTTTGAATGTATTTTCGGACGTGGGTTCGACTCCCACCGCCTCCACCAATTTTGTATTCTATACTATAATTTATTTACATCTTTCAAAATTTTCCAAACATCACGAGCGCCGTGCTTTGCCGCGGCGTTTTTTTTGCCCAAGTGGTGTTGTGTGAAGTCCGTGCTGCTCGCAAGCCTCCCAAGCCCTCATCCGGCTTCATCCAACAATTTTTGAAACGATTGTCTAACCATCGCTTCGATCGTCGTTTGGGTATAAAAAGCCAGGTGCGGGGAAAGAATCACATTGGGCATCGATTTTAAAATCAGGTACGCATCTGTATCAAGAACCGTTCCCGACAGATCTTTGTAGTAAAGTGCCGCTTCATCTTCGATGACATCCAGTGCGGCAAAGCTCAGCTTCTTTTGCTGGAGAGCCGCAATCAAAGCCTGCGTATCCACCAGATTTCCCCGGGCGGTGTTTACAATGCCAGCACCGGCTTTCATTTTATGAAATGCACGACCGTCAATCAGGTGTTCGTTTTGGATTCCCCCGGCAAGATGCAGGCTCAGCAGATCGCTTTCGCACAAAAGGGTTTCAAAATTCACCCGGCGTACTTCATTTGCCAGATCGGCGTTGGAATCCCTCTTGATGGCCAAGATTTCACAGCCAAACCCCTTTAGCCGCTCGATGACACTGCGCCCGATGGCTCCGGTTCCGATAATGCCCACGGCTTGCGCCCGAAGACTTTTTCCCATCTTGCCCGCAAAAATATAGCGTTGTTGCTCCGCCTCTTTTAAAATATATTTTGCCTTTCGCAGACCCATCAGCATGAGCATGACGGTATAATCGGCCACCGCATCCGGCGGATACTGGATATGGTGCACCCGCATGCCCTTCTCCCGCGCGTAATCCAGATCGATATGATCCGTGCCGACGGTTCGGGAGATGATCATTTTAACACCAGCCCGCGCCCAGCCATCGATGATGGCACAATTGATCGGCGAATAAATGATATTCACCGCGTCAAACCCTTTCGCCAACCAGGTATTCTGCGCATTGGGGGTTTCGTGCGTCATGCCGAAGGCCACCTTTGTTTCGCGGCTGATCCGCTCATAAAATGGCTTTTCATCCTCATCTCTAAAATTATAAACGAATAACTTCATGGCACCTCCCCATTAATCTTCATTTTCCGGCTTCCGCCAAAGGACAACAGGCACGACAATTAGCCGTGCCCGAATGGATTTTAGTGCTTTTAATTGAGATTCTCCGCAAAACTTTGAAGCCTCGTTCGAATCTGTTCGTACGCTCGTGCCTGTTGATCGATTTCGATGGTGAGCATGGGAATGCCCGCCTTTTTGCAAGCGTCCATGATGATCGGCACATCATATTCTTCCGGATCGCAAAACTTCATCAGGGCGACGACAAGCCCGTCGGCATCCGCCGCCCGCACCATCTCGACCAACATCTCGATGCGCGCTTTGTAGGGATCCATCGCCAAAGAACAGCCGCTGTGATTTTGCCATTGCTTCGCCAAAGAATGAATCGGATCGCCGTAATAAGGCACATCCGTTCGAAACTGCCTGGATTCGTGCGCCAGATCATCTGCTGCGATCGCCAGTCCAAACTGTTCAAAGATATCGAGAATGCTTTCCGGCTCCAAGGTTAATCCCGTCACCACAACCTTTTTCCCCGCGTATTGATCCGGCGTTTCCCTGCGCAAGGCTCGAGTCAACCTCTGAATCGCCGCCGTGTATTCGCGCACTTCCATAAAATAATAAGCCTTAATAATTTGGTGCCGAACGGCCGGCGTAATCACGTCCAGATGTTTGGCGGCCACCTTCATAAAGGTTCGAACCGTTTGTCGGCACGCATTATAGGCTTTAATGCTCTCACTTAAAGCCACTTCGGTAATAGAAACTTTTAAAATCGATTCTAATTTCTGGCGGATCATCTGATACTCATTCGCCAAAAAAGTTACCGCGTCCGGAACATCCCGATGCTGCGGATGCACGAAGGGAATGGCCGGGCACTTGCCCTTCCATTTTTGGCCGAAGCATTTAAGCGTATCGCAATTGGCCGGAATGAGCACGGCATCTAAAAGATCATAGGTACCATCATTTTCCATTTCCATGATCGACTGCATGATGGAACAGGCAAAGGGCGGCAGATAGGTTCGCGCCTTTTTGAGTTCGACTTCTCCGCCCCAAAGACCCGTGGGAAGACATCCGGCAGCATCGATAATTTCCACCGGCGCGTAGGGCTCGACCCAACCCACAACCTGCTTGCCTGTTTTTTGCACAGTTGCGCGAATGGTTTTACCGGGAGACGCGCCAGCCTTACACAATGCTTCAATCTGCGCATTCAATGAATTTTTTCTTTCTGACATGGTGCCCCTCCTCACGCATTCTCCGATTTTTTATCCGCCATCATTTCAACCAGCGCTTCTATTCGCGTCTCGTATTGCGCTTTGGAATAATTGCGCGGATCCGCCTGATCGCCGTCGAAGGTTGTGATCGGAATATCCAAATCGTCCCGCAATGCCTCGCCAACTTCATATTGTAGGAAATCACACATTTTGCAGCTGCGGTTCATATGCATCACAACGCCATCACATTTGGTTTCTTTAATGATATTTTTTCGCAGATCAATCTGGCCTTGCAGCGAGAGATTGTTCCCCATGCTCGTATAGGCGCGGGCCAATTCGTCTAAATTGCCCGGCGTATATTGCAAAGCCCAGGCTGAGGGATAGGTGGAGCCCACCATGTTCACGCCATAGTTTTTTAATACTTTATAGGTATGGGACAAATATGGCCAGCAGGCAATACCGTCCCACATAATGCGATAATTTTCGTCGGCGCCTTTGAGGCCGCATTCACCCTTTTCAGCCATCGCCTTCAGCTCCGATTTGAGCTTTCTGAAGGTCCTGCCGCATTCGGGTTTGCCCCGCATGCAAACAATCAGCGCCATGTAGTTGAACATATTAAATCCGTTAAGCGGCGACGGACGCGCGGCAGAAAGAGACGTCGCTTCATACCAATCTTTGGCGTTTTGCGCCGCGACCTGCATCACTTCTCCGAATTTATCATAATCAAATGCACGACCGGTGATTTCTTCCAATTGCATGATAATCGTCTGAAACTGCGACTTAACATAATCCACATTTTCCTGTGTGACTTTGTTGTCGTGATTATAGGGTACGTCGATGACCAAGCATGGAATATTCAATGTGTAAGCAATATTTTCGTACCATTTGATCAGCGTTTCACAAATATTGTTGCAAAGAAGTACTAAATCCGGCAGCGGCATTTCTTCCGATACGCAATGCTGCACGTCCATATAGGCCAAATTGGCTCTGGCATAACCGCAGATATCGTTGGCATAACCTTTGGACTCCGCATATTGCAAAAGTTCCGGCGCGCCTTTTCGCGCGGCAATCCCCACCACATGATTTTCGGGATAGACCGTGTAAATGCCCATAGTCTCCGTGAACTCACAGGGCGCGATGGAACTGGCCCAGCAAACCAGATCGCCCCTGGCTTTAGCCTGTCTGGCGTCTTCCATATTTTTGGCAACCAAAGTATCCAACATTTCTTTTGATGTCATTCCTTCATAGATGACAGCATTTAATTCACTCATTGTCCCTCCTTCTTCGTTTTCTGATTTCCCTTTTTCTTTTCAAGATCCTGCCAGGCGAAAAGTGCCGCGCCGAGCGCGCCGGTAACCTGCGGATTTTGAGCCACATAAACCATTTTATTCAGCTCGCGTTTTAAGGCATCGACAACCCCAGCATTTCGGGCGACACCGCCGGTCATCACAAAATCCGCTTCCATCGGCGTGCGCATCAACAGGCCCATAGAGCGGCCAACAACGGATTCGTGCACGCCTCGAATAATATCTTCCTTCGCTTTTTTCTGAGATAAAAGAGAAATCACCTCGGATTCGGCAAACACCGTGCAGGTGCTGCTGACAGAAACAGGATGCTTGGCCTTTATGTCCCATTCGGCCATCTCGCTGACATCCAATTCGAGGATACCCGCCATCACCTCGAGGAATCGGCCGGTTCCGGCGGCGCATTTATCATTCATAAAAAAATTTTGCACGCTGCCGTTTTCGCCGATCGCAATGGCTTTCACATCCTGCCCGCCGATATCTAAAATCGTTCGCGCTTTCGGAAAAAGGTAATGAATCCCTTTGGCGTGCGCACTGATCTCGCTCACCTGCCGGTCCGCCGCGTCGAAGGTGAAGCGGCCGTAGCCGGTGGCCACAATTCGTCTGATGTCCGAGCGCTTAAGCCCGGACTTTTTAAAAATCATGTCCATCACCCGCTCGGGGCCGCTGGTGCCGGTGCCGGATTGAACGACCGCATCGGCCGCCACTTCCTGCCCGTCTTTTAAAAGGACCGCCTTCGACGACGTCGATCCGATGTCAACGCCCAATACATACATCAGGATTCTCCCCCGGATGCCGCGTCTGCTTTTTCTTCGGCCATGAGCTGACCAGACGTCCGAAAGGCTCTGATCTTCTTCGTCCCGACAATTAACGCCGGCAGCGCCACCAGGAAAATGCCGACGATGCCCAGATAGCCGTATCCGACGGCGACGATGGCCGTCAGCCCGAAGGACGCCGCAAACATCGAAATCGCCACAATAATCACGCCAATGATGGCATCCCATAAAGTCTTATTCAAATTAAACTTGATATGATATTTTTCAAAGCGCACCACCGTCCCAAAAACAACGGATACGGCCGTCGACACAAAAGCACAGAACAAAGACACTGTATAAAGCGCTGTTAGCACAGGATTATGAAGCGATTTGCAAATGGTTAAAATCGGCAGTGTATTCCCCGTCACATCCTTCCGATAAGCCAAGCAGAGAACGGTTAATAACGTCAGTATGGCCGCATTGATGATAAAGCCAAGAACCGTCGCCTTGTTACAAGCCTTTTCTGTCTTAAGCTGCGTGCATACGCCATAGGTTCCCAATAAGGAAAATACCTGAAAGCTGGCATAGGTCAAAGCCATCCAAACGGGGCGGATCATGCCTTTCGGTGCATAGTGGTTATAAAGATCCACTGAAATATGAGCACCGCCTTTAGACAAACCGACAAAAGAAATGATCAAAACAGAGATCATGATCAAAACCACCAAAACAGAGGAAGCGCGAGAAATAAGCTTCGCCCCAAACATGGAGAGCGCCACCACCAACACCGTCATCACCACCACGCTTGCCATATAGGGCATGTGCAGCATTTCTTCAATGATGGCCGCCGCCCCGGCCACCGAGGCGCTGGTTGCCAGCATGCCGGCGCCTAAGTTGCAGACCTCAAAAACGGGGCTTAAAATTTTATCGTGCGGTTCATACAGCTTACGCGACCACGCGCTGTAATCCGCCACCCCGTGCTGATTGCACATCACGACGATCACGCGGTAGACCAACGCCAAAACCACCATCGACAAAATCGGCGTGAACACGGCTGGCCAGCCGAATTGCACAAAGAAATTCATTTCCTGATTGCCGCTGGCAAAACCGCCGCCGGCGTGGGCGCCAAACCAAACCGAAACGACTGAAAAAATCGTCAGCCAACCCACTTTTTCTTTCTTGACCTTCGCATCCATTTTTCTCTCCTTCATCCATTAGCAACCGCCCAGATCCGAGGGTCCTTCCTTGCGAACCACCACGCCGGCTTCCAGCAGGCCTTTAATTTCTTCATCGGTGTATCCGAGCTGTTTCAGCACCTCGGCCGTGTGTTCGCCCAAATAGGGGGCATCCTCTCTCGGCGGCTCCGTCACCCCGCCGAACTTCACCGGCGTTTCCACTTCGACCATTTCTTTTTCCGTGTGCAATTTGAACCGCCGCAGATATTTATTCTCCCAGGCCTGTTCACTTTCCAAAAGATCGGGCACATTGTTCACAACCGCGTGGGGAACATCCCGCTCGATCAGCGCCTGATCCAGCGCATCCCGGGTGAATTTCGCAAAGCCGTCTTCCAAAATGCCGATGATCTCCCGACTTCTTTCGTTGCCCTTGGCAAAGGTATTGTATTCCGGGTCGTCGATCAACTCCTCTCGACCGATGATGTGCATGAAATCCGGGAAGTAGCGTTCGTACTCATGGCAGCAAACCATGATCCACTTGCCGTCCTTGCACAGATAGGTGTTGTTTAACGGCGTGTTTTCGCGCCGGCTTTTGGGATAGGTATCCTGGTCGGAAGCCTGAACGGACAAAATCGGCTCGGTCATGTTGTAAAGTGCCTGGGCATAGAGCGAGGACACAATTTTTGAACCCTCACCGGTGCACTTTTGTTTGTAAAGCGCCGCACAAATCGCTCCGGCCATCGTGCACGCCAGATTGTTGTCGCCAAAGGAACTGGGCGGGATGATCGGCGCCGTGTCTTTTTCCATCGAGGCGATCATCGGCCCGCCGAGCGCCCAATAACAAACGTTGTCGAATCCCGGATCATTCGCCATCGGCCCCGCTTCGCCAAAGCCGGTGATCTGTGCATGGATCAAGCCCGGATATTTTTCATGCACCGTTTCCCAGTCCATCCCCAGCTTTTTGAGGGATTGGGTGCGCGTGTTGGTAAAGAGCACATTGGCGTTCTCAAGGAGTTTGTCCATGATGGCTTTACCCTCCGCCGTTTTCAGGTCCAGGGCGATGCTCTTCTTGTTCGCGTTGTGAAACTGATAAGCGATGGGCGGCATCCCCGGCAGCGGCACCACATAACGGGTGATGTCGCCGCGGGGCGTCGCTTCCACTTTTAAAATATCAGCGCCCCAATCCCCCAACAATCGTCCGGCAGATGGCGCCGCCACATAGGTTGTCAATTCAATGATTTTCACGCCGTTTAATAATGCATATGGATTCTCACACATATTCTTCCTCCTTTTGTTGCTTCACGCTTCGCGACGCCTCCTCCCGCACCGCTTTTAAATCAATTTTGCCGCTTTGCGTCATCGCCAGGCGTTTCGTCTCAAAAATATATTTGGGGATTTTAAAATAGGCCAGCCGCTTTTTTAAGAACGCGGTTAACGCCTCTCGGTCGATGTGGCCGGCCTTCATCCCGATCACTGCGGCGATCTCTTCTTGCATGATGTCGTCCGGCACCCCCACCACCTTCACAAAGCGAATGGCTTCGTCGTATTCTTGAATCGCGGCTTCAATTTCTGCCGGAGAAATGTTTTCGCCGCCGCGAACGATCATCTCGGAGAGCCTTGTTTTAAAATGCAAATTCCCGCTGATATCCATGAACCCGGCGTCGCCGGTGCGAAACCAGCCGTCTCTTGTCATGGATTTTTCGCTCAGTTCCGGCAGGCCATAATAGCCTTGCATCACGCAATAGCCCGATAACTGAATTTCTCCCATCTCGCCGGCAGCCGCCTCGCGCTCGCCCTCGCAAGCCCAAATGCGAAGCGCCATCTCGGTCAACGGTCTCCCGACACTCGCCGCCAGGCATTCTTCAGGCTCGTCGATGGCCGCCATGGTGTTTAACGTCGTGGTTTCCGTCATGCCGTAGGCCAAAACGAGCCGGCGAAACCCCAGCTGCCTTTTGACGCGCAAAGCCGTTTTGGGCGAAATGGCCGCACCGGATAAAATCCCGCTGCGAAGGGACGACAGATCATAATCGGTCAAGGCCGGATGCCCGGCCATCAGAATGAGCATTGACGGCACGGCATTGAAAACCGTGCAGCGATCCTTTTCGATGGCCGCCATGGCTTTTTCGGAGTGATAGCTTTTTTGAATGACCATCGCCATGCCGCTTTGCAGCGCGCAGACGACGCCGCAGTTAAGCCCTGAGCCGTGAAACATCGGCAGCGGCATCAACAGGCGGTCCGTCTCCTGCCACCCCATGTGCGCGCTGACATCGCGCATCGCCCGCATGATCTGCCCGCCGCCCAGCATGACGCCCTTCGGGCTTCGGGTCGTCCCCGAGGTGAAAATGATCACCGCGGTGTCCTCCGGGTCGGCCGTCTTCGGAAGTGACAGAATATCGCCCCCGGCATCCCGCCTGGCCATCTCGTCGAAGCGAAACCACTTTTTAAGACAAGGGAGATCTTCCAATATTTCCTCAAGGATGACTTGGGGGTTCAAGCCGCGCTTAAGCTCGCCCACAGCCAGCCAGTCGACATCCGTCGATTGAAGAACTTCCCGCATCTCCTGAGCCCGGTAGGCCGGATTGAGCAATACCGCCACCGCCCCCAGGCATTGAACGCTCCAAAAGCAAATGACCCACACCAAGCTGTTTACGCCCCAAATGCCAACACGATCCTTGGGGCGAACCCCCGCTTTGTACAAACGCCCGGCCATTTCCTCCGCCCATTCGGCGCATGCCCGCCAGCTGATCTTGCGGCCGTCTTCTATATATGCGGTTTGGTCTGCGCTTTTAAGAACGCGCTCATCCAATCCCGCCTGCAACGTTTTGGCCGATAAAGTCATGCCCCTGCCTCTTTTCTTTCGGCATTGTCTATCGAAGCAGCTGATTGCCAATGATCACGCGCTGGATCTGGTTGGTCCCTTCGTAAATCTGGAGAATTTTGGCGTCACGGACCATCTTCTCCATCGGGTATTCCCGCATATAGCCATAACCGCCCAACACCTGCAGTGCATCGATGGTGCATTGCATTGCCGTGTCGGACCCGAAGCATTTGGTCATCGACGCCGCCGCCATAAACGGCTTTCCGGCATCGATCAATTCAGCCGTGTGCAGTGCCAATTGGCGCCCGGCCTCAACCTGGGTTGCGATATCCGCCAGCATGAAGCCAATGGCCTGAAGTTTTCCGATCGGCTTGCCGAATTGTTTGCGCACCTTGGCATACGCCACGGCTTCGTCCAGAGCTCGCGCCGCCAGCCCCACGCCCATCGCACCGACATTGACGCGGCTTTCCGTCAAGGTCGACAGCGCGATCTTAAAGCCCTTGCCCGGCCCTGCGATCTCATGATCCTTGGGGATGCGCACATTGTCAAAAATCACCTCGGTGGTGTTCGACAGGCGAATGCCCATTTTGTCCTCTTCTTTGCCGATCTTAATGCCTTCGCGTTCCCGCTCGACCAAATAACAGCCGATGCCTTTGCCGCCGAGGCTTTTGTCCGCCGTCGCCATCACCACATAAACCGACGCGATGCCCCCGTTGGTGATAAAGCACTTGCTGCCGTTAATGATTAATTCGTCACCATCCGCTTCAACGGTCGTCGAAATGCTGGAGGCGTCCGAGCCGGAGTCCGCCTCGGTTAATGCAAAGGCCGCCCAGCCACCAGCCGTCAGTCCGCCGTAAAAAATTTCTTTTTGTTCGGCACTCGCCGCGTTGTTGATCAAATGCGTCGCCGAGGCGTTGGCGCCCACCGCCGAGCCCAGCCCGACCTCATAGCGGCCCATCTGCTCGGCAATGAGGGTTTGGGTCACACTGCTCAAGCCGAGGCCGCCGGCCTCCTCGGGTACACACATGATGTTTAGCCCCATCTCCGCCATGCCATCATAAAGCTGCGTTGGGATCTCCCCACTGGCGTCGTAATCCGCCGCAACCGACTTCACCTCGGTTTCCAAATAATCGCGCACCGCATTGGCCACATCCATTTGTTCTTGTGTCGGAATCATCTTTTCTCCTCTCCGAAAATGTTTTTTGTGATTTGTCTGATATCATTCGCAAGCTTCGTGCCAAAACCCCGCCCTCTTTGCGATCTTTTTCCGCCGCGCACTTAAAAACGACTTGACTGCGAGCAAAAAATAAACAAAAAAATAAAGCCGATTCGTTTCGGCTTTAAAAAATGACGTTTTGTGCTTTTGGAAAATCGCCGCGTGGTGGCATTTAATCACCGACCGGTGCGTTTTTGCCATCGTTTTTGGTGGCGGCAATGCCATACTTTTTCATCTTGCGGATGATGGTCGAGTGGTCGATACCCAGAGCGCGAGCCGCTTTTCGCGTGGTCCCGAGTTTGTGATAGGCCTTTTCGATATAGGCCTTCTCCAAAGCGGCCACGTGCTGCTTTAAAGGTTCAAGCGGCGGCTCTAATACCTCCCCCCCTCGGTATTCTGACGGCGATTTTTGCGCCGTAGCGGCTTCCGGCGGCTCCGCTTCAAAACCATAGGGCCATTCCAAAAAGGCATCGCCGCTGACCACCATCATGCGTTCGATGGTGTTGCGCAACTCGCGAACGTTCCCAGGCCAAGCGCGATCTTGCAGCTTTTGAAGCATAACCGGCGTAATGCTTTTGTGCAGATGATACTTTTGATTGAATTGATCGATGAACAGCATGACGAGCGGAATGATGTCTTCTTTTCGCTTTCGAAGCGGCGGCACCTCCAATTGAATCACCGCCAGGCGAAAAAACAAATCCTCTCGGAATTGTTCGTTTTGAATCATCCGCTTGAGGTTGCGATTTGTCGCCGACACAATGCGCACATCTGCTTCTATCAGTTCGTGACTGCCGACCGGCGCGAAGGTCCCCGTTTCGAGCACCCGCAAAAGCTTCGCCTGCAAATTAAGCGGCATGTCGCCGATCTCGTCCAAAAACAAAGTGCCGCCGCGGGCCATCTCAAATAGTCCCCGTTTGCCTTTTTTGACCTGCCCTGTAAAAGTCCCTTCAGCATAGCCGAAAAGCTCGGTTTCAAGCAGAGTGTCGGGAATCGCCGCACAATTGACAGCGATAAAAGGGCCGTTTTTTCGCGCGGAATGCTCGTGAATAAATCGAGCTGCCACATCTTTTCCCGCTCCGGATTCTCCAGTTAAAACCACGGAGATATCAAATTTTGCAATTTTGATCGCCAAATCCAAAATCCGCTGCATTTCCAGGCTGACGGCTACAATTCCCGGCCCGTAGTGATCCAGAGCGTCCTTTTGGGTGGCCAGGCGCTCCAGCGAGCGGCGGATATTTTCGATATCGTCGCGGATCTCAAAAAATTCCGTGACGTCGTGCACTTCCGTCACTACATAGGCAATAGATTTATGCGTATCAAAAATCGGTTCAGAATGACTGATGATAAACACGCCGTTGCTGTCCTGGGCGTGCTGACGAATCACCTTCGTTCTTTTCCGCACTGCCTCCAGGCACGTCGGTTCTGATTCGATAAATCCGCTTTTTTGAAAGCGACGGATATTATCCCCCGGAAAAAGACGATCTCCCAATTTCGTCAAACGGCGATAGGCCTCGTTAAAATACAAAATTTTACCATGCTCGCTTGAAACCATCCATCCTTCTTGCATCGCATCCAAACAAGCGATTAAGCACGCATCTGTTATCTTCGTTGTCCGAGAATCCCCAACCATTTTTCTTCTCCTGATATCTCGCTTCGATATTTGCTTTTTGTCCTTACAAAAATGACTCGTTATCATGACCAGACGTGGCTGATTTCAACTTCCCTTTGTCTTCTTTCTGATCATGCATCTGTGTTTGTTCCATCAACCGACTGACGCGCTCAAAAAATTTTCCCCCTTCGTCCGAATCCCGCAGCAAATATTTGCGCATCACCATCAACAGCAAAATCGCCACGATATAAAGCAGGGTCTGCTCGCCATTCAGATGGCCGATGATGAGCCCCCGGGCGATGGCAAAGATCAGCGCTTCGAGCACCGCCTGCATCGTGTGGGTATAGACCATGCGGATAAATTCCGTGCAGATGATTAAATTCATGCACAGCCCCAGATAAGTCTGGAGGGTTTTAAAGGCCACTGTCAGCGATGCATTAAACTCGATATGGGCAAAGAGTTCAAACAAATTCATCGCGATGAGCACCACCAAAAAGAGCGCGATAGCCATTTCCAGAATCTCCAGCACCACTTCATAAAATTTGAGCGCACCGTTTTTCAATCGTTCCATTTTGTTCACCTCTGTCGATGTTTTGGCTTTATCTTATCACAGGCCTGCTTTCGCGTCAGTAAAAAATTGTCAAGGCCGCACTCAATGTGATAAACTGACATCAAGCATTTATGAGCGAGGAGGCTTTGATGAAACGAACCGATTATCTGAGCTGGGACCAATATTTCATGGGCATTGCCCTGCTTTCGGCGCAGCGCAGCAAGGATCCCGGCACCCAGGTGGGGGCCTGCATCGTCAGCCCGGAAAATAAAATTCTATCGATGGGCTACAACGGCATGCCCACCGGCTGCAGCGACGACAAAATGCCCTGGGCGCGCGAGGGCGATCCACTGGATACCAAGTATCTTTACGTATGCCACGCCGAATTTAACGCCATTTTAAACAGTGGTGCCAAAACCCTGCAGGGCGCCACCCTTTATGTCACCCTTTTCCCCTGCAACGAGTGCTCCAAAGCCATCATTCAATGCGGCATTAAAAAAGTCGTTTATATGGAAGACAAATATCCGGAGAGCGACGCCGTGATTGCCGCCAAACGGATGATGGACATGACCGGCGTGGTTTATCAACGCTATAGCGAACCCCACCGCGACATCACCCTGCATCTATAACGCCATTGATAAGATCCTCCCGATCACGAAAAAAGAGAGCCGATCCAAAAACGGATCCGCTCTCTTTTTTGTGTCCTGAACGCTTTATTCGCCAAAAACCTGATCGGCGATGGCTACGCCGGCCCGGGCGTCCTTGCCATAAAAATCGGCATGGATCGACTGCGCATAGGTTTCGTTCATCACAGCGCCGCCGACCATCACCTTGACGCCGGGAAGCTCGGCCCTAATCAATTCGATAGTGGCTTCCATGTTTTTCACCGTGGTCGTCATCAGCGCGCTTAAGCCCACGAGTCTGGCCTCTTCCCGCCGGGCGGCATTCACAATCACCTCCGGATCCACATCCTTGCCCAGATCTACCACGCGATAGCCGTAATTCTCCATGATCACCTTGAGAATATTCTTGCCGATATCGTGCACATCCCCCTTGACCGTCGCGAGCACCACAGTCCCTTTGACCATCTGCTCGTCGCTTTTAATCGCTTTTTTAATCTCGGCAAAGGCATTTTGTACCGTCTCCGCTGCAAAGATTAAATTGGGCAGAAACACCTCGCCGGTCTCAAAAAGGTCCCCGATCTCGTCGAGGCCGGGAATCAGGTAGTTGTTGACGATATCCATCGGCGGCATGCGGGTCAGCATCTCCTGCACGACCGGCACGATTTCGTCCTTCAGGCCGTCAACCACCATGCCGATGACATCCGCCTCCCCGATCGCCGAGACCGCCCCGTCGTTTTCTTCGTTTTGGGCATCGGCCGTTCGGCCGGGACCCGCCGCGGTCATTTCGATATTTTGATCGTCCTTATGCGCCGCGACATAGGCCCGACAACCCTCGTCCAAACCGGCAAGGGCGCGGTAAGCCGAAACGGCGTTCATCATTTCGGCATCGGCTGCCTTCATGATCGGCGTGTCGAGGCCTGCCGCCAGCGCCATGGTCAAAAAAGATTTGTTGATCAGCCGGCGGTTGGGCAGCCCGAAGGAAATATTGCTGACGCCGAGCACCGTCGGCACATCGTATTTGGCCTTGACCGCCCGCACCGCATCCAGGGTTTCACGCACGCCTGCCTGCTGGGCCGAGGCCGTGAGCACCAGACAGTCGATGGCGATATGCTCGACGCCGATGCCCTGCTTTGCAGCTTCCGCGATGATTTTATCCGCCACAGCCACGCGGCCGGCTGCCGTCGCCGGGATGCCGTCATCA
The DNA here is from genome assembly GCF_036289405.1 of Pseudoramibacter faecis. Taxonomy (NCBI): domain Bacteria; kingdom Bacillati; phylum Bacillota; class Clostridia; order Eubacteriales; family Eubacteriaceae; genus Pseudoramibacter; species Pseudoramibacter faecis. The sequence goes on from NZ_JAYFFI010000012.1 coordinate 14,845, forward strand.
TCCAGGGTCAGGCCGAGCACCGCCGCGCCGTAATGGGCCACAATGGGCAAGATCCCTGCCATCGATGCCGCTTCTCCATTCACCGAGTTCACCAGCGGCTTGCCGTTGTAATTTTTGAGCACGGCCTCAATCACCTCCGGCTTGGTGCTGTCGATCTGCAGGGGCAGATCCACCACCTGGCTGATAGCGCGTACCGCCTGCACCATCAAAGCCGCCTCATCCACCTCCGGCAGGCCGACATTCACATCCAAAATATCCGCCCCCTGCTGTTTTTGCTCCATGGCCAGCCGTTTGACCACCGCCATCCTGCTCCGGCGCAAATCCGCTTTGAGTTCAGGGTTCGTGGTCGGATTGATGGCCTCACCGATCACGCGGATATCCGTTCCCAAGGTCACCGTTCGTGTGGATGAAGCGATGCGCATGGGCCTGCGCGCACCGCTTCGTGCCGGCAGCGCGACCGATCGGGTCCGAGTGATGGTCTCGGCGATATAATTCGGGGTTGTGCCGCAGCACCCGCCGAGCACCGCCGCACCTTTTGCCGCAATCTCGCGCATAAATCCGGCAAACGCGGTCGCGTCGATATCATAAACCGTCTCACCGTTCACCACCCGGGGCAGCCCCGCGTTGGGCTCCACCACAATGGGCACCGACGCCGCCTTGAGCAGCTTGTCGATAATGGGCATCATCTTATCCGGCCCGGTGGAGCAGTTGATACCGATGGCATCGACGCCGAGGCCTTCCAGAATGGTCACCACCGTTTCCGGATCCGAGCCCGTCAAGGTCCGACCGTTGTCTTCGTAGGTCATTGAGCAGATGATCGGCAGGTCACAGTTCTCCTTCGCGGCCAGTACCGCCGCTCGAGCTTCATAAATATCCGTCATCGTCTCGATAAAAATCAGATTCGCCCCGGCCGCATTTCCGGCCTTCACCGCTTCGGCAAAGCACGCCTTGGCCGCTTCAAAGGATAAATCCCCCAAGTCCCCAATGAGCGCGCCCGTCGGCCCGATATCCATCGCGACAAACCGGGGGTGCTGGGCTTTGGCAATGCGCACCGCCGCGCGCACCACCTCGTCCACCGAATAGGGCGACCCCGCCATTTTGTGCCCGTTGGCGCCAAAGGTGTTGGCCACCAGAATATCGGCTCCCGCCGCCACATAGGCCGCCTGAATCTCGGCAATGACATCAGGATGGGTGAGATTGAGCGCTTCCGGCACGGGCCCGGGGTTTTCGATCCGCTTTTGGATCATGCTGCCCATACCGCCGTCCAGATAAAGGCGCTCGTTTCCTAAAATTGCTTTGATATCCATTCGTCTTCCATCTCTTTCTGCTCTTTCTTGCGTCTCTTTTTAAAAGTGGCCCCAGTATACCAAATGAAAACCTACAATTCAAGTCTGTTAAATAACTCACATGAATCCCGCGCATCAAAAAATCGCCCATCGGACGATTTTTCATTCAACTTCATTCAATCCCATTCCATTTTGAACGCTAAGCTTGCTGGATCAGTGGCTGAGAAAGAATCTGTGTCCAGAGTTCGCCGCCGCGGTCAACCTCCAGCCATTCGGAGCTCGGCAGCTTGACAATCCAGCTGCCTTCGTAAAGCTCTCCGGCAGCGATGCGCAAAAGCCCGTGCCAGATAACGGAGCGTTTGCCATCGTAGGGCGAGAGCCGCACATCTTTAAACACCAGCGGATCCTTGAGCACGGCCATTTCCGGATCGGTGTCGAGCAGCGGCTTCATGTCGTAGGCCCGCACTTCTTCATTTTGAAAATGGATTTCTAAAATATAGTTTTCTTTGGGAATCACCCTGTGAATGGATGGCACTTGATTCATCTTTATTTTGCCTCTAAATTAAAATTGATTTCATTCTACCACAGCCCATGACAATCTTCAAAATCATTTGACCACAGCATCCAGTTTTAGGTCGTCTTTATTTTGTATTAAGGATTTTACAATAAAATGATAATGGATTTCAACTACAAAATAATTCTAACCACACCATCGTGAAAGGGGTAAATCATGACCATTAAACTCAATGTGAAAAACGCCGGTCTGCGGGACTGGGAACTCGAAATGGCGAAGCCGCTCGTCGAAACAGCCTATCATACCCTGGCCAACAAAACCGGCGCCGGCAGCGAGATGCTCGGCTGGATGGATCTCTGCGACACCTATGACAAAGAAGAATTCGCCCGCATCAAAGCGGCGGCCCAAAAGATTCAAGACCAAAGCGAGGTGCTCGTCGCCATCGGCATCGGCGGCTCCTATCTGGGCGCCCGGGCCGGTCTTGAGTGGGCTTTCGGCCCGTTTTACAACCAACTGCCGAAGAAAAAAGGCGTTGAGGTCTATTTTGCCGGCAACAACATCAGCTCCGATTATGTGCAAAACCTCATCGATATCATTGGCGACCGGGATTTCTCCGTCAATGTGATCTCCAAATCCGGGACGACCACCGAACCTGCCGTCGCTTTTCGGATCTTTAAGAAATTGCTCGAAGCCAAATACGGTGAGGCCGGCGCGAAAGACCGTATTTATGTCACCACCGACGCCCAGAAGGGGGCCCTGCGTCCCCTCGCCGAAGAAAAGGGTTACGAAGCTTTTGTCGTGCCTGACGCCACCGGCGGGCGTTTCTCCGTCTTCACGGCGGTTGGCCTTTTGCCGATGGCGGCCGGCGGCATGGATATCGACGCGATTTATCGGGGTCTCACCGACGCGACCCGCCGCTACGAAAACGATGATGTGATGACCAACGACGTCGCCCTTTACGCCGCGGTGCGCTTTCTTATGCTCATGAAGGGCAAGAAAATGGAAATCCTTTCCGGCTACGCCCCTTCGACTACCCAATTCGGCGAATGGTATAAACAGCTGATGAACGAATCGGAAGGCAAAGACCTGAAGGGGCTCTTCTCTACCTCTGCGAACTTTTCCACCGATCTGCACTCCATCGGCCAGGCCATTCAGGACGGCCCGCGCATGCTTTTTGAAACCATTCTCTGGGTAGACAAGACCGGCGTCGATCTCACCGTTCCGGACGATCCGAAAAACAGCGACGGCCTGAACTTCGCCTCCGGCAAAACCATGCAGTATATGAACGAAAAGGCCATGAACGGCACGCTCCTCGCCCATGTGGACGGCGGCGTGCCCAATCTGATCATCTCGGTGGATGAACTCAGCGATTACAGCTTTGGCGAAATCGTTTATTTCTTCTGGAAAGCTTTGGCCATCTCCGGCTACATGATCGGCGTCAACCCCTTCAACCAGCCCGGCGTCGAATCCTACAAGAAAAACATGTTTGCCCTACTGGGCAAGCCCGGCTTCGAGGATGCCAAAAAAGAACTGGAAGCCCGCCTGAAGGAAGTACTCTAAGCATCCTTCTCATCCATCCAAATTTCCTAAATTCTAAGAGACGGTGCAGCCGTCTCTTTTTGATTGGTCGCTTTTGCCGGCACAAAAAAACCGCTTCCAAACGTCATTCGCGTTTGGAAACGGTCTTTTTATTGGATTCTTCCGGGCCTGTCAGTTTTCTTCTGCCAGGGCGATATCATCCCGGTGAAAACAATCCCTGAACCAAATCTTATCGATCTGGGCATAGACCTTTTGGCGGGCTTCTTCCCGGGTCGGGGCAAGCCCTGTGACGCAAAGCACGCGCCCGCCGGCGGTCACGAGCTTCCCGTCTTGGATCGCCGTCCCCGCATGAAAGACTTCGCATCCTTCAACGTCGTCAATACCGGTGATTTCGTAACCCTTTTGGTAGCTTTCCGGATAACCGCCGGATGCCAGCACCACCGTCACCGCCACATCCGGCTTCCAGCGGATATCGCAGTCGGCAAGGCGGCCGTCGATGCAGGCTTCCATGATATCCACCGGATCGCTTTCCATCCGAGGCAGCACCACCTGCGCTTCCGGATCGCCGAAGCGCACGTTAAATTCAAGTACCTTGGGCGCCCCGTCTTTAATCATCAGGCCGATGAAGAGCACGCCGACAAAATCCATGCCGTCGGCTTTAAAGCCCTCGATGATCGGCGTGAGGATTTCTTTTTGGATGCGCGCGTTGAGCGCCGGATCGTCAAAGAGGGCGTTGGGCGAATAATTGCCCATGCCGCCGGTGTTGAGCCCCTTATCGCCGTTAAAGGCGCGCTTGTAATCCCGGGCGCTTTCCATCGGGACGATGGTCTTGCCGTCCACAAAGCAGAGGATCGACGCCTCGGTCCCGGTTAAAAACTCTTCGATGACCGCGGCGTCTCCGGCCGCCCCGAAGGTTTTGTCTGCCATGATGGCCTTCATCGCCGCCTTGGCGTCCGCCTCGTTTTCCGGAATCGCCACGCCCTTGCCCGCCGCCAGGCCGTCGGCCTTGATGACCATCGGGTAGCCGTAGATCCCCAGATCCTTCACGATGTCTTCATAGCGGGTGTATTCCTTATAGCGCGCCGTGGGAATGTGATGGCGCATCAGAAATTCCTTGGTGAAGGCCTTGGAGCCTTCAAACTGCGCGCATTTTTTGTTGGGTCCAAAGGTGCGGATGCCCGCCGCCGTCAGCGCGTCGGCCATGCCGGCCACCAGGGGAACTTCCGGCCCCACCACGGCGAGATCGATGCCGCAGTCCTGCGCAAAGGCCACCACGCCGGCCGTGTCCGTAACCGACAAATCCACACACTCGGCAATCTGCGCCATGCCGCCGTTGCCCGGCACACAGTAAATCTGATCCACCTTGGGACTCTGGGCGATTTTCCAGGTCAACACGTGCTCCCGGCCGCCGCTGCCCACCACCATTACTTTCATTCGTCGTTCCTCATTTTCTTTCGATTCACACCTTAGGCATGCTTGAAGTGGCGCATCCCGGTGAAGACCATGGCGATATTGTTGTCGTTGCAGACCTTGATGGAGTCCGCGTCGCGGATGGAGCCCCCCGGCTGAATGATCGCCGTGACTCCGGCCGCCGCTGCCGCTTTGCAGCAATCGTCAAAAGGGAAGAACGCATCCGACGCCACCACGGCGCCCCGGCAGCGATCGCCGCCGTGAGCAATGCAACTTTCCATCGGCCAGATGCGGTTGACCTGGCCCGGGCCGTTGGCCACCAGGCATTTGTCCTTCGCGATGGTGATGGCGTTGGACTTGGTGTTCTTCACCGCCTTCCAGGCAAAGAGCAGATCTTCCATTTCCCGATCGGTGGGCTTGCGGTTGGTCACCACCTCAAGCTTGTCGTAAAGCTCGGTGTCCCGCTCCATCACGAGCATCCCGCCGAGCACCTTCTTAAGCTCGTAACCTTCTTCACGATGCAGGATATCATCGAGGGTCAGCAGCCGCAGATTGGGCTTGGCCGCGAGCACGGCTTTGGCTTCGTCGTTAAAACCCGGCGCCACCACCACTTCGAGGAAGATTTGAACCATCTGATCTGCCGTGGCCTTGTCGATTTCGCGGTTGGCCGCCACAATGCCGCCAAAAATCGAGGTCGGGTCTGCTTCATAGGCCTTGCGGTAGGCCTCGCCGATGGATTCGGCGCTGGCCACCCCGCAGGGATTGGCATGCTTGACCGCCACGATGGTCGGCTCGTCGCCGTATTCCTTGAGGATTTCCAGCGCGCCGTTGGTATCGTTGATGTTGTTGTAAGACAATTCCTTCCCCTGAAGCTGCACCGCGTCGACCAGGGTCCCCCGGTCTTCGCCGATTTCCCGGTAAAAGGCCGCCCGCTGATGCGGGTTTTCCCCATAGCGCAGATCCTGCACCTTTTCGTAGGTAAAGCTCACCTTGTCCTGAGCCAGCAGGTCTTCGGCGCGGTCGGTCTGATCCCCGGACTTGCGGCGCAGGAAGTCGCTGATCATCGTATCGTAATTCGCCGTGGTCTCAAACACCTTCAGCGCCAAACGGTAGCGAGTGTTATAAGACGTTTTTCCATCCGCTTCAATTTCGGCCAACACCGTTTCGTAATCCGCCGGATCGACCACCACCGTCACGTCGTTAAAGTTCTTCGCCGCCGAGCGCAGCATGGTCGGCCCGCCGATGTCGATATTCTCGATGCATTCCTGAAAGGCAACCCCCGGCTTCATGATCGTCTGCTTGAAGGGATAGAGATTAATCACCAGCAGATCGATGTTTTCGATGCCGAGTTTTTTGCATTCTTCCTGATGCTTGGCGTTGCCCCGAATATTTAAAATGCCGCCGTGAATCAGCGGGTGCAGGGTCTTGACCCGGCCGTCCAGGCATTCGGGAAAACCCGTCATATCCGAAACGTCCGTCACGCGAAGCCCGCCCTCGCGCAGGGCCTTCGCCGTGCCGCCGGTGGACAGAATATCCCAGCCGCAGGCCGCAATGCGCTTCGCAAAATCGACGATGCCGGTTTTATCCGATACAGAAATCAGTGCTCTCATGGGTTCCTCCATTTACTTTTTAAAACCTCGCAGCAAAAGCCCGCGCCCTGCTGCCCAAAATGATGACCTATCTCGCCGCCGGTGCATCGACGCGCACCCGCCGGCCCGCCACGTGCACCCGGCCTTCGCAGATCGCCGCGACCACTTCCGGAAGCAATGCGTGCTCGAGGGCCAGCACCTTCTTCTGGATCGCCTCGGGATCGTCAGTATCCGTCAACGCCACCGTGCGCTGGGCAATAATCGGCCCGGCGTCCGCCTCTTCGTTCACAAAATGCACCGTGCAGCCCGACACCTTACACCCATAGCGATAAACCGCCTCGTGCACCCGCATGCCGTAATACCCCGGCCCACAGAAGGATGGAATCAGCGCCGGGTGAATATTCACGATGCGGTTGGGAAAGGCCGCCACGAAGTCCGCCGTGATGATGCGCAGATAGCCCGCCAGCACCACCAGCTCGCAGCCATAGTCTTTGAGCGTCTCGACGATTTTGGCGTTAAAGGCCGCCACGCCGCCGCAGTCCTGTTCGATAATGGCCACCGCAGGAATCCCCGTCCGTTCGGCCCGGGTCAAGGCATAAGCATCTGCCTTGTTAGAAATCACCACGGCGATCTCGCCGCTTTTGCCGTGCACCCCGTCGATCACCGACTGCAGATCTGTGCCGCCGCCGCTGGCCAGCACGCCGATTTTCATGCGTTCCATGGCGGCACTCACAGCAGAATCTTGCCGCCGTCTTCCGATGCCGTCACGAAGCCGAGAATCACCGGCGCCTCGCCCTTGGCTTTCAGCGCCGCCGCAAAGGCATCCGCCTGATCCTGGGGCAGCGCCGCCACTAGGCCGATCCCCATGTTGAAGGTGTTATACATATCGTGATCGCTGACGCCGCCGAGCTTTTGCAGATAATCGAAAATCGGCGGGCGGTCGATAACCTCGGGTTTGATCTTCGCGCACAGCCCGTCAGGGATCATCCGCGGAATGTTTTCGTAAAAGCCGCCGCCGGTCACGTGGCTCATGCCGTGCACGCCGTAGGGCACGATCAGATCCGAGAGCGCGTGCACATAGATGCGCGTCGGGGTGAGCAAGGTTTCCCCGATGGTCGCTCCCAGTTCATCCACACGGGTGTCGACGCTCAGGCCGTTATCTTTAAAGAGCAGCTTGCGGACCAGGGAAAAGCCGTTGGAGTGCACCCCGGAGGACGGCAGCCCGACGAGCACATCGCCGGCGACAATCTTTTGCCCGGTAACAATCTGGTCCTTCTCGGCCACGCCGACGGCAAAGCCGGCCAGATCGTAATCATCCGCCGTGTACATGTCCGGCATCTCGGCCGTTTCCCCGCCGATCAGCGCCATGTCGCCCTGCACGCAGCCCTCCGCCACGCCGGAGACGATCCGGGCGATCTTTTCCGGCACGTTCTTGCCGCAGGCAATATAGTCCAGGAAAAGCAGGGGCTTTGCGCCCTGGCAGAGAATATCGTTGACACACATGGCCACACAGTCAATGCCCACGGTGTCGTGCTTGTCCATCATAAAGGCGATCATCAGCTTGGTGCCGACCCCGTCCGTCCCGGAAACCAGGCAGGGCTTTTGATAGCCCTCCGGCAGCGCCACCACACCGCCGAAGCCGCCCAGCTCAGACAGCACGTATTGATTAAAGGTGCGCTTCACGTCGTCTTTAATGAGCCGGACCGATTCGTAGCCGGCCTCCACGTCGACGCCGGCCGCTTTGTATGCATTGGTTTTTGTCATGCTATTTCCTTTCAACCTTGCAACTTCGCGTTGCGTATTCACAGTTCTTTGCCGCCGCATCAATCGTCCAAAACCGGCACTTCCATCGGATAAACCCCGTCAAAGCAGGCCCGGCAGAAGGCATCGCCTCCACCGGCCGACAGATTGAGCCCTTCCAACGATAAGAAGGCCAACGTGTCCGCGCCGATCAGATCCCGGATTTCTTCGACGGATTTCTTCGACGCAATCAGTTCCCGGCGCTCCGGCGTATCGATGCCGAAGTGGCAGGTGTGCTTGACCGGCGGCGAGCTCACCCGAAAATGCACTTCCTTCGCGCCGCCGTCCCGCAGCGTGTTGACGAGTCGTTTGCTGGTGGTTCCTCGGACGATGGAGTCGTCGATCACCACGACTCGCTTATCGCGAATCGTTTCCCGCAGCGGGTTGAGCTTCAGCCGAACGCCTTGTTCCCGCAGCGCCTGGGTCGGCGAGATGAAGGTGCGCCCGCTGTATTTGTTTTTGATCAGGCCGATGCCGTAGGGAATTCCGGATTCTTCCGCATAGCCGATAGCCGCCGGCAGACCGGAATCCGGCACGCCGATCACCACGTCTGCTTCCACCGAGGATTCTCTGGCCAGGATGCGCCCGGCCATGTGACGCGCCAGATAAACCGAGCGGCCTTCCATGATGGAATCCGGCCTTGCGAAATAAATCTGCTCGAAGATGCAAGAGCGTTTGCCCACCCAATGCTTTTGACTGTAAGTTTGGGTGCCCTTCCGGCCGATGATGATGATCTCGCCGGGTTCCACATCGCGGATGAGCGTCGCGCCCACTGCGTCCAAGGCGCAGCTCTCGCTCGCCAGAAAATAATCCGCCCCTTTCTTGCCGATGACCAACGGCCGCAGGCCAAAGGGATCCCGAACGCCGATGAGTTTATCCTCGGTGGTAATCACCAGGGCGTAGGCGCCTTTGATAATCTCCACCATTCGCTGGATGGACTCCACGAGCCCGTGGCGCAGCCCCCGCGCAAAGATATTCACCATGGCCTCGGTATCAATGCTCGTCTGAAACACCACACCGCTGTCCTCGAGCATTTCCCGAAGGGCCTCGTGATTGACCAGATTCCCGTTGTGAGCCAGGGCAATATGGCAGTTTCGCATATTGACCGACAGCGGCTGGGCATTGACAGGACCGCCGGCTCCGGTGGTGGAATAGCGCACATGGCCGATACCGATCGATCCCTGCACCTCCTTTAAGATCCGATCCGTAAAGACGTCCGCCACCATGCCCACATCCTTGTGAACGGCAATTTTGCCGTCGTCGTTGATGGCCATGCCCGCGCTTTCCTGCCCCCGATGCTGAAGCGCAAACAAACCGTAGTAAATATAGTTTGCCACATTTTCACGCGAATCCGGCGAAAGCACGCCGAACACACCACATTCGTCATGAAAGTGATCGTCTCGATCAAAGTAACTGATGTTCAAATTTTCTGCCTTTTCTATGAATTGATGAACCATCTGAAAATGTGCCGCCGCCTTTTCGCAAGGGATGCAACTCAGCCGGCCCGGTGCGCCCGACCTTATCGGTTCAGGCGCTTTTGCAAATTGTCGTTTTTAGCGATCACCGCGTCGTTTAATTCGACCTTATAGGCCTTCATTTTGTCCCTCAGCGCCGGATATTTGACGGAAAGTATCTGCACGGCAAGCACCGCTGCATTCTCTGCGCCGTCCACCGCAACCGTGGCCACCGGCACCCCGCTGGGCATCTGCACAATGGAAAGCAGCGAATCCAGACCGCCCTGGAAAGACGTTTTGATCGGAATACCGATCACCGGCAGCGGGGTAATGCCCGCGATCACACCGGCCAGATGTGCGGCTTTCCCCGCCGCGGTGACAATCACCTCGTAGCCGTTGGCTTCCGCCTCAGCGGCAAATTTAAAAATCTTTTCCGGATTGCGGTGGGCTGAAATCACCATCGCATCATAATCCACACCGAACTTGTCCAAAGTGGTCAAGCTTTTTTGAACCACGTCAAAATCGGAATCGCTCCCGATCACCACAGCAACTTTAGGCATTGATTGTCCTCCTCTGATCCTTCACGGAACCACACAAATTAAAATAAATAACCGACCGCGAATCCTTCGCGGCGGATATTGACTTATTTGAAATACGCCACGCCAGATTCGAAGATCTTCTGATCTTTATCGCCGGGAATGTTTTTGTAAAGGCCGGCACCGATGCGTTCCGAATGGCCCATTTTGCCGAGAACGCGCCCGTCGGCCGAGGTAATGCCTTCAATGGCGCACACCGAACCGTTGAGATTGAACGCGCCGTCCATCGTGGCGTGGCCGTCGAAATCGACGTATTGGGTCGCGATTTGCCCGTTTTGTATCAGCCGAGCGATCACCGCGTCGCTTGCCACAAAACGCCCCTCCCCGTGGGAAACCGGAATGCGGTAGCTCTTGCCAAGCTCCGCCTGAGCCAGCCAGGGCGAAAGATTCGAGACGACCTTGGTCATCGGGATCGCCGAAATATGGCGGCCGATGGTGTTGTAGGTTAAAGTCGGCATGTCCGGCGTCAGGGCTTTGATCTCGCCGTCCGGCAGCAGCCCCAGCTTGATCAGCGCCTGGAATCCGTTGCAGATGCCCAGGATCAGGCCGTCGCGCTTTTTGAGTAGATTCATCACCGCATCGGTCATCGCCGGGTTGCGGAACACCGCCGCGATGAATTTGCCGGAACCGTCGGGCTGGTCCCCCGCCGAGAAGCCGCCGGGAATCATGATCATCTGCGACTGATCGATGGCCGCCGCCATTTCCGTGATAGACGCTTCGATATCCTGCTCGGATTGATTGCGGAAGACCAACGTCTGCGCCACGGCGCCCGCCCGTTCAAAGGCGCGCGCCGAATCATATTCGCAGTTATTGCCCGGGAATACCGGAATGAATACCCGCGGCTTCGCAAATTCACTACCGCTGGCAATCACCGGCCCGCGGTCGTAAAGTACATCCTGTACCGGACCCTCGGCGCTCACGGTTTCCGGATACACGTTCCACAGCGGCTTCTGATAGGCGGCAATTAAATCGTCGAGAGCCATGGCCGTCGCGCTCTGCACAATGGCCGGTCTCGCGATGGTCTTCCCGATTCTCTTAACGCCGGGCAGGATTTCCGCCGTCTCGACAACGATGCTGCCGGGATTGGGCGCAAAGAGCGCCGCTTCCGACAAATCTTCGGCCAGCTCAATGCCGATCTTGTTGCCGAAGGCCATCTTGGTCAGCGCTTCCATCAAGCCGTATTCCCCGACGGCCTTTGCGGCAAGCACCGCTTCCTTTTCGACCAAGCTTCGGACGCGGTCGAAGATGCCGCCCGCCGCCTTGTAGTCGATCAGGCCTTTATCGTCTCGCGGGATATCAAAGAGATAAAGATTGCTTTTGACCTGTTTGAGCTCGTTGGTCACCACGTGCGCCACCTTGTCCGCGGTCACCGCGAAGGAGATGAGCGTCGGTGGCACCGTGAGATCTTCAAAAGTCCCAGACATGGAGTCTTTGCCGCCGATGGCCGAAACCCCCATAGCCTTTTGGGCCTCGAAGGCGCCGAGGAGCGCCGCGAAAGGCCGCCCCCATTTTTTCGGATCCTTTCCCAGGCGTTCAAAATATTCCTGGAAGGACAAGCGCGTTTTGTGGTAGTCGCCGCCCATGGCCACCACCTTCGCCAGGGATTCGATCACCGCGGAGGCCGCCCCGTGAAAGGGGCTCCATTCCGCCAGCCTGGGATTATAACCATAGGTCATGATCGAGCAGGTGGTGGTGTCGCCGTGTTCCACCGGAATCTTGGCGGCCATCCCGTCCTGAGGGGTCAAGGCGTAGCGTCCGCCGAAGGGCATGGTCACCGTGCCGGCGCCAATGGTGGCGTCGAACATTTCGGCCAGCCCCTTCTGGCTCGCCACGTTCAGGTCGCCCATCAAATCGAGGGTGCGCGCCGCGATATCGCCCGTCGGCACAAAGGCCGGCCGCGCTTCGGGCTCGGCCACATAAACATCCGCATGCTGGACGGCCCCGTTGGTGTTCAGGAAATCCCGGGAGAGGCTGAGGATTTCATCACCGCGCCAGCGCATCCGCAGCCGCCCGGTATCCGTCACCGTGGCGACCCGGGTCACCTCGAGATTTTCCGCGTGGCCGAGTTCGATAAAGCGGTCCACATCCTGGGGCGCGACCACCACGGCCATGCGCTCCTGGGATTCGGAAATAGCGAGTTCCGTCCCGTCGAGCCCTTCGTATTTCTTGGGCACGCGGTCGAGATCGATATCCAGCGAATCCGCCAGCTCGCCAATAGCCACCGACACCCCGCCGGCGCCAAAATCGTTGCAGCGGGTGATCATCCGCGCGAGCTCCGGATTTCGGAATAGCCGCTGGATCTTGCGTTCTTCAACGGGATTGCCCTTCTGCACCTCGGCGCCGCTTTCGTGGACGGACTCTACGGTGTGGGCCTTGGAGGAGCCGGTGGCACCGCCGCAGCCGTCACGGCCGGTGCGCCCGCCGACGAGCAAAATCGCGTCGCCCGGTTCCGGGGTTTCCCGGCGCACATTTTCTTTCGGCACCGCGGCGATCACCGCGCCGACTTCCATGCGCTTAGCCAGAAAACCCGGATCATGCACCTCCACCACCTGGCCCGTGGCCAGGCCGATCTGGTTGCCATAGGAAGAATAGCCTTCGGCCGCTTCCTGGGAGATTTTGCGCTGGGGCAGTTTGCCCGGCAGCGTCTCGGAAAGGGGCGCCGTCACGTCGCCAGCCCCCGTCAGGCGCATGGCCTGATATACATAGCTGCGCCCAGACAGCGGATCCCGGATAGCCCCGCCAAGGCAGGTTGCCGCACCGCCGTAGGGCTCAATTTCCGTCGGATGGTTGTGGGTTTCGTTTTTAAACATCAAAAGCCAGTCTTCGTCCTGGCTGTCATGATCCACCTGGATATTCACCGAGCAGGCGTTGATTTCTTCCGACACGTCCAGATCCGGCAAAAGCCCCCGCGCCCGCACATCCTTGGTACCGATGGTCCCCAAATCCATGAGGGTGACGGGCCGGGTAGATGCCTCGCCATAAAGCATGTCCCGGGTCACGTCGTAATCGGCGAAGGCCGCTTCCACCGCGTCGTTGATCTCACCTTTTTCGAAAGTAATTTCGTTCAGATGGGTCGCAAAGGTGGTGTGCCGGCAGTGATCCGACCAATAGGTATCGATCACGCGCAGCTCTGTCACCGTGGGGTCGCGCTTTTCGTCATCGCGAAAATAGGCCTGCACCATTTGGATGTCCGCCGGGCTCATGGCAAAGCCCATATCCCCGCGATACGCTTCGAGGGCAACGCTATCGTAATCAATAAAGCCCCGTATCGTCGCAACTGATGCCGGTGTCTTGAGCGCATCCGTTAAGCTCGTGCGCGGCGACAGATCGGCTTCCCGCGAATCCACAGGGTTGATCATATATTGTTTGATTTTGTCAACATCATCGGCAGTCAGCGCCCCCTTTAACACCACGCATTGCGCCACTTTGATCGCGGGGCGGCCGCCGGTCAGCAGCTGGACGCACTGCGCCGCAAAATCCCCCTGCTGATCGTATTGACCCGGCAGGAACTCAATGGCAAAAACCTGTTCGTCGGCCGCCACCGGCAATGCCTGTTCAGTCACATTGTCGACATTGGGTTCGGAAAGAATCATGTTGATAACCTTTTCCATGATTTCTTCCGAGAGGTCTTCGATATCATAACGGTAGACAATCCGAAGATTTTCAAGTTTTTTCAATTCGAGAATTCTTCGGAAAGTCACTGCCAAAGCCTCTGATTTCGTGTTAAATCCGGGCTTTTTTTCAACGTAGAATCGTCTGATCACTGCTTTACCGCCTTTTTGAAGGATTTTTGATTTTTTTATTGTATCTCTTTTTGCGATTTTTTTCAACCATTTTCAAAATTATAAACACAGGCTGCGCTCGTGCAAATCACCATGCCAAATGCCGATTTTCAGTCCTTGATGCCCGGTTCCGGCCCATTTGCAAGGCCATTCCGCGCGTTCGCTGAATGCCGCCTGCACTTTTTAGTCCTCTTGCTGAATTATTGCGCCCATTGCCAAAATTTCTGCCTTTATTTCAGGGCAAAAGCTGATATAATGATGATAATTTATCTATACAGTAGCCAACGGGAGGATCCTATGAAAATCATTTATCTGCATCATTCGGGGTTTGTTGTCGAACTGAACAAAAACACCTTCGTCTTCGACGCCATCACCTATATTCAGCCGCAGTTTCTGCACAAGGGCCACCAGAACTATTTCTTCGCGACCCACAGCCACACCGACCATTTTTCACAAATTATCTACAACTACGACAACGACTACAACGGCCACTATATTCTGAGTGACGATATCACCAAACGCGGCGGCAAACGCACCACCTTTGTGAAGCCCTACGATCACCTGACCTACACCGACGCCAAAGGCGGCGACGTGGTCATCGATACCTTCGGCTCCACCGATCTGGGCGTGTCCTTCCTCGTTCAAGCGGAGGGCAAAGCCATTTTCCACGCCGGCGATCTCAACTGGTGGGACTGGAGCACGGAAGCGCGCCCGGAGATCAATCCCGCGGTCGAAGAAACAGATTACAAGGCCGAAATCGCCAAAATCAAGGCCCACTGCGAAAAAGAGGGGCTTCAGATTGACGTCGCTTTTGTCCCCGTCGACTCCCGGCTGGGCCGCTCGGCTACCAAGGCCGCCGTTTATTTTGCCGAGGCGCTTGCTCCCAAACTGCTCGCGCCCATGCATTTCTGGGACCAATACGACGTGATTAACGACACGAAAAACGCCCTCTTTGGCAAAGCTGTTGCCGTGTGCGACATCCACGGCCGCAACGAAATCATCTACGAAGATTAAGCATTAAAAAACGACCCGCCCGCCGGCAGGTCGTTTTTTGCGCGCGCCTTGAAGCGCTGAAAAAGCCCGGAGTCAAATCTCCAGGGCCATTTTTTTAAGTTTATTCAGGCGATAATTCACCGCCGACTTCGGCATGGGCGGATCCATCTGCTCACCTAATTCTTTAAGTGAATAATCCGGATTCTCCAATCGCAGAGCCGCCAGTTGTTTCAAATCCGGCGGCAGCTGGGCGATGCCCACCGCGTCGTCGATCCGGCGGATCACATCGATCTGAGACTGGGCCGCCGTCGTCGTCTTGTGCAGGTTGGCCACGTCGCAGTTCACCTGGCGATTCACATCATTGCGCATCCCCCGCACGATCTTCAGATTCTCGAGACGCAGCATGGCCTTATGCGCCCCGATGAGCCCGAGAAAATCGGCGATGCTCCCGCTCTCCTTCAAATAGAGCACACGATCGCCGCCGCGCCTGTGCAGTTTCGCCTTAATGTCGTAACCCGTTAAAATTGCCGCCATCGATTCGAGCAGGGACGCACGCTTGTGGACGATCTCCAAATGGTAATCCTTTTTCGGATCGGTGATGGAGCCCGAGCCCAGAAACACCCCCCGCAGATAAGCCTTCAGATGTTTTTGATGCGCGAGAAAATACGGCGGCACCTTCGCGATACACCCGTCTTCGCCAAGGCGGCAGTCCCGGCAGATCCGTTTGACCTGTGCCGCGTCCTCGCAACCGATGCGGTACAACCGGCGGCGGCCGCCCGGCCGCTCCCCGTCAAAATCCAGGGTCAAGCCGCCGTCGCCATAAAGCGTGCGGCTGAGCTTGCGCAGCCGACCGGCCACAAACGCGCTCTCCGTCGCGAACTTGAGTCCCGCATTCGCGATCGCCGCCGTCGCCAAAAGACCGGCGAGCTCCGCCCGGTTCTCACCCGGATCCGTCATCGGCAAATGACACAATTCTCCCTTGACCTCCGTGGAAAAACTCATGGCTGCCTCCGCCCCATATAAATTTCAAAAATCTGCTTGGCCAACCGATCCGCGTCGTGGCGCACCTTCCAGTCCTTTTGAATCACAAAATTGTCACAGATGTATTCATAGGCCGGCAGATGCTCACCCACCAGCACCTGGCGCGAGCCGATCTTCTGATAGCGTACCGCCATGGCTTTGTCGAGCACACCGTCGTTGGCAATCACATAATCAAAGAGCGCCCCCTGTCCACCGTAGCGCTGCTGATGCTCGATAGCCAGCAGGTGATCGGCCTGCGTATAGCCCAGGGTTTCCCCCGGCTGCATCATGATATTGCCCACATAAAATTTCTTGGCCGTGCTGGCGAGAATGGTTTCCTCGATGCCATCCACCAGCAAATGGGGAATGATGCTGGTGTAAAGGCTGCCCGGTCCCATGATGATGATGTCCGCCGCCTTGATGGCATCCAGCGTCTCCGGCAATGCCGCCGCCGAATGCTTCAGGTGCATCTTGGCGATGGGACTGCCCGATTTGGCCGATGCCCGGGGAATTTCCGATTCGCCCTCCACCAAGGTGCCGTCCTTAAGCTCGCCCATCAGCACCATCTCATCCAGGGTAACCGGCAGCACCGTCCCGGTGATCTGCAGGACGTCCGACGTGCGGACAATCGCGTCGTAAAAGTCGCTGCTGATACCCGTCATCGCCGCAAGAAACAAATTGCCGAAGCTGTGTCCTGCCAGACCGCCTTTATCGAATCGATAGTTAAAGAGATCGTTCATGACACCTTCGTCGTCGGCCAGGGCCAGAATGCAGTTGCGGATGTCTCCCGGTGGCAGAATCCCCAAATCTTCGCGCAGCATGCCGGAGCTGCCGCCGTCGTCGCCGACGGTAACCACCGCCGTCAGCCGGTTCGTGTATTTTTTAAGCCCGCGCAGAATCACCGAAAGGCCGGTGCCGCCACCGAAGGCCACCACCTTCGGATTGCGCACCCGCACCACATCTTTCAGCGAAAACTCGCGGATGTATTCCTTAATTTCCATAGGCCTCTCCTTTTCTCCATTGCAGAATAGCCCAATGTGTCCCTTTAAAACCGGACATTCCCTATTTCTTTTCCCGATCCTTCCCGATATCCCGATGGGTGATTTGCGTATCGAAGCCCTGCTCCCGCAATGCGGCCGCAAGCAGGCAGGCAAAGGTCACCGAGCGGTGTTGGCCGCCGGTGCAGCCCACGGCAATCTCGACGTAGCCCTTGTTCACATCCTCGTAATGGGGAATCACGCTGGCGATCAGCGCTTTCAGCCGTTCAAAATAATCCTGGGCCGCCGGAAATCCCATCACATAATCCCGCACCGCCCGGTCCTCGCCGGTCAGATGACGCAGTTCCTTTTTATAGAAGGGATTGGGCAGAAACCGCGCATCAAAGATGAAATCCGCCGAAATCGGCACCCCGTATTTATAGCCGAAAGACATGAGCTTGACCTGAATGGTCGCACTCAGCTTTTCCCGCTCGAGCAGTGATAAAATGCGATGCCTCAGATCGGCCAGCTTTAAACCCGTCGTATCGATAATATAATCCGCCTGTTCGCGAATCGATGTCAGGTATTCCTTTTCCAATTGGATCGCCGCCAAAAGCCCGCCCGCTCGGGTAAGCAGCGGATGTCTGCGCCGGGATTCCTGATAGCGGCGCACGAGCACCTCGGCGTCGGCTTCGAAAAAGAGCACCTCCACCTCGGACAGATCGCGGTGCATCCGTCCAAAGAGCCCCTGAAAATCCGCGCTGTTCATGCTGCTGCGAATATCAGTGACCACCGCGAGTTTCTCAATCTCTGAATCGCCGGACCGGCAAAGCCCCACAAAGGTTGCCACCAAATGCACCGGTACGTTGTCGACACAAAAAAAACCGGCATCTTCGATAATATCGATGGCCATGGATTTGCCGGCACCGGACAATCCGGTCACAATTAAAGTTTTCATATTGGTTTTCTTTCTGATTTTTTAGCAGCGCAGCCAGACGCTTCCGCATTGACAATCTGCGCCACCGGCACACCGGCTGCCGTCGCCGCGTCAATCGCCGGAGCCACATCGGCCACCCGATCGACGCTATGCGCGTCGGAATTGATGGCAAATCGCCCGCCGAAGCCCATCACCTGCCGCAGCTCTTGTGCATTCAAATGATGATGCCGGGGATTAATTTCCAAAATTACGTGCTTCTCGGCGGCTTTTTTCGCCACCGCCGCCACATCGATAGGGCACTTGTCCCCGGGATGGGTGATCATCTTCAGGTCGTAGCGGTTTAACATCGCGAGATAACACCGCGTGTTTGCCGCGCGGGTGCGCTTTGTCATCCAGGGACAAATCCGCGTCAGATAATTGCGCAGTTTCAAGGTAAAAAAATCGCGAAAACCCTTAGGGACATACACCCAGTGGTACCCGGCATAAATAAAATCGCAGTAATGCCGCTCTTCCTCGCCGATATCGATGGTCCCGTCCGCCCCGATAATGTTCGCCTCCACCGAAAGATAAATCTGAATATCGTCATACTTTGCGTTCAGATCGTCAATGATGGCGCGCATTTTCCTGAAATGCCGGGGCTTGACCCCGTAAAGCGGGTGAGAGCGCCCGTGATCCGAGATCACAATGGCCGCCAGTCCCAGGGCTCTGGCCCGATCCACCATCTCTTCGATGGTGTTCTTGCCGTGACTGAAAGTCGTGTGGGTGTGCCAATCGGCCGTGATTCTCACAGCGCAGTCTCTTCCCCGATGGTGATCACCTCGGTTTTGAGCTCAACGCCGAACTGATCGCGCACCGCCGCCTGCACCTGGCCGATCAACGCGAGGATATCCGCCGCCGTGGCGCCCCCGGCATTGATCACAAAACCGCTGTGCTTTTCGCTGACCTGGGCGCCGCCGACGCGATACCCCTTCATGCCTGCATCCTGGATGAGTTTGCCGGCAAAATACCCTTCTGGCCGCCTGAAGGTGCTCCCCGCGCTGGGGAAATTCAGCGGCTGTTTATCCCGCCGCCGCTGATTGAAATCCTTCATCCTGGCCGCAATCGCTTCCGGATCCCCCGCCGCAAGCTTCAGAATCGTGCTCACCACGATCCAATCGTGATCCTGCACCACACTGTGCCGATAACCGAAATCGCAGTCCGCGCCGGTGATGGTCCTGAGCTCGCCTGTCTCCGTGAGCACGGTGATCGATTCGACAATGTCCTTCATTTCGCCGCCGTAAGCCCCGGCATTCATCACGATGGCGCCACCCATCGAGCCGGGAATGCCCGCAGCAAACTCCATACCTGAAAGCCCATGCGCCAGCGCTTCGGCCGCGACCCTGCGCAGAAGCGCCCCGGCATAAACCGTGACCCGATCCCCGTTGGTGACAATCTGGTCCATCCCCCGGGTCTGAATGATGACGCCCCGGAAGCCGCCGTCCCGCACCAGTAAATTGGAGCCGTTGCCGATGAGATAGGACGGAATTCTTTCGGTCCGGCAAAAGCACATCACATCGACAAATTGCTCGATGGTCTCCGGCCGCACCAGAAAATCCGCCGGCCCGCCGACGCGAAACGAAGTGTGATCTTTCATGAGTGTATCGGTTAAAACGTGATCGCTGCCCAAGAGGGTCATCAGACGATCGCGGATGGTTTGTTTATTCAAGGTTCTTCTCCTCTGGATGATTAGTTAGGTATTATAGCATCGTGAGTTTAATGGAAAATTAAACAGGATCCGATTGGGGTTGCGCCGGTTTTGTCTTTCCGCTGAGAAAATCAGCCGCGCGCTTTCTATCCGTTGAATTCAGACAAAAAGAAAAAGCAGATGCGGTTAAGCATCTGCTATAAGGGGGAGTATGGGGGATTCAGCTATGAGTGATATTTTTTGAATAAATCCTGGCAGACCACTTGACAGTTTAAATAAACTTTATACGCTTCGTCGTATGTCTGTTTATTTCTCGGATTTGGCATGTATTTTTTGCCTCGTTCAACATATCGATCTATGGCGTCTTCCGGCGTTTTAAAAAGACCTTCAGCCGCACCGGCAATCATCGCCGCACCAAAGCCGGTGGCATTTTCCGATGCCATCATTTGCAGCGGAATATCCAGACAGTCCGCCTTCATCTGATTGCAAAGAACGGAACGAGTTCCGCCGCCGGTCGCAATGATGCTTTCCGGTCTGCCCACTGTCCGATTAATGACTTCAATGCAGTCACGGATCGTGAACACATTTGCTTCGTAAACGGCGTGCGTCATATGCGCCACACCATGATTCATTCTCAGGCCAGAGAAAACACCCCGTGCGTCGCTGTTCGCTTTCGGCGTAATCTGCCCCTGCAAAAACGGCAGGAACAAAAGTCCGTCCGAGCCCGGCGCGAGAGCAATGGCCGCAGCATCCATTTCATCATAGCTGCAGCGAGCGATCGTGTCTTTGTACCAGCGCAGCGCAGATTGCCGCCGGTGATCAGCGAGGCGTTTTCAAGTGTCCAGTATTTGCCGTCAGCCGATAAATGCGTCAGCATCGTGCCCGCCGGGTCATAAGCTGGTTTCGTCATGTAGGTCGAAATCGAGGTCGACGTCCCGCTGATGTCCATCACCTGCCCTGGTTTTGACATTCCTGATCCTAACATTGCAAGTTGATGATCACTGTCGCCGACCGCCACTTTCGTCTGTTCAGAAAGTCCCAGTTCCTCTGCGCGCTGTGGGCGCACACTACCTGCGATATCGTAGCCGCTTTTCACTTCAAACATTTTTGAAGGATCGAGGCCCGCCGCATCAAAAATCGTCTGCGACCAGGTTTTTGTCTGAACGTCGAACAGCTGAGTATAAGAAGCGCCGCAATAGCCATTGACCGGCGTGCCGGTCAGATAACCGACAAAAAACGACGTCGCTTCGCAAAAACAGTTTGTCCGTTCATAAACGCCCGGTTTATTTTCCTTGATCCACATGATTTTGGTCACTTCCTGGAAGGGCGTGATGGGCGACCCGGAAATCGTCAAAGCCTCTTCTTCCGATATTTTTTGGCTCAATGCATCTGCCTGCGCACCTGTTCGACCATCCATCCAAATGATGCAGTGATCGATGGGATCACCATTTTCATCCACCGGCACAATTGAAGCGTCGATGCAGGCAAACGCCATCGTGCCGATGTCCTCCGCTGTGATCTTTGCCGCCCGCTTGAGGCTTGCAATGATGGCCTTTAACGCCTCAATCCATAAATTGGCGTCGCATTCCGCCCATCCCGGCTTGGGGTAAACCGGCAGGTATTCACTGCTCGCATCCGCGACAAATTTGCCTTCCGGATCGAAGAGATAGCCGCGCATGCTCTGCGTGCCCATGTCGATGCCGACAAAATGCTTCATCTGATTGCTCCTTATCTAAATAATCGAGCACATAGATGAGGTTCTCCCGGAAGGTTCCCCCTTGGACAAAGTTCCCGCCAAATAACGCGCTGCCCATCGTGTAAGCTTTGCAGCCGAGGGCTTTCATTTCGTCCATGCGTTTTTCGTCGCTCACACTGCCGGCAATGGTCAGCTTGTCGAGGCCGATGGCCTCACCGACCGCCCGGGCCAGCGCCATCGGATCCCCGTCGGTATAGCGATAGGCGGTCAGGTCGACGCCGTCCGCGCCGGCTTCGATGAGCCGCTTGCTGTCCGCGACGATTTCATCGACCGTCCCGGTCAGTGCCACCGGGCTGCCGTCGACCTTCCCCGGAAACGGCAGATACTTCATGTCGTATTTGGCAAGCACTTCCATCACCGCCGGATAATAAACGGTGCCGGTCAAATAATCGAAGCCGCATTCGCCCGCAAGCTTTGCCCCTTCAAGGCAGCCTGCTTCGGTGTAGATGACCACCTCCAGATAGGTTTCTTTTCCCGCCGCCTTCATTTGTTGATTGAGAGCGATCATCGCGTCCTTATCCAGGCCGACGTCTTTAAAGCCCCATCGCTTCGCCGGCAAATCCGCGCAGGACGCGAACACCTCGGCCGCATTCGAGACCGTCACATCGTTGCAGGTGAGCATCACGATTAATTCTGGTTTCATGGCAAGTCCTCTTCCTTAAAATTCGCTCGGCGCCAAGCTCCAGCTGACGATGCATTTTTCGTCTCCGATATTGGTCAACTGGTGCGGTTCTCCCGGCGGAATGATCTGCGCCATGCCTTCTGTCAAGTCATACAATTTTTCGCCGCAGCGCAGCAGCACTTCCCCGCGCACCACATAAAAGACTTCGTGGGAATCCGGATGGCCTTGATCGATCGCGCCGGTCTGTCCCGGCATCAGTTCTGAGGTCCCAAAGGTAATTTTTTCCGAATGAAAATATTCTCTGCACACTTCCAACCCTTCCAAAAAGATATTGGCTTCTTCTGCTTTAACAACCTTTGTCTGCATCATTGTCACTCCTTATTATTTTTTTCATTTCAGCCGCGCGCGCTGCAAAACGCTCCGCGTTGATCTTTTTCCAAATATCCGCATTTTTGATTCCAACTTTATCCGGATCGAAAAGCGGTTCTTCAATGCCCAAATCCCGCTGTGCCTGATAATCGCGATAAACCTTCAAAATAGACGGCGACATGACGAGCAAGACGATCACATTGGTCCAAACCATGATGCCGACGCCGATTTCCCCAATCGACCACGTCGCGTTTGCCGTCGAAACGGCAAAGATGAAGAACACGGCCGGCACAACCAATCGCAAAATGAGAATCGCCATTTTCCGAACGCCCGCGCTCGTTCCCTTGAGCAAATAGACGAAGGCGGTTTCCCCTTGATAATAATAATTTAAAACGGTGGTGAACCCAAACATCAGGATACAGCAAGCGATGAAAATGGATCCACCTCTTCCGAAAAGGGTGCCAACCGCATTCTGCGTCCATGGAATGCCCGCCGTAAACGTCTTTGCCATTTCGCGCATACTGATCGCCCCATTGCCAATGTGAATATAAGTTTTGCCATTTGCCGCGACAACGTTAAAACAATCTGTCAGCAAAATCATCAGTCCGGTGCAGAAACAGACCGAAACGTCGATAAAAACCGAAAAGGAGTTCACCAGACCACTTTCCCCGGGATGCGCCGCTTCTGCCGCACAAGCCGTCGGAACGGCTTCGCCCATGCCGGCCCCGGAAGAATTGACGCTGCGTTTGACGCCCCAGCTGATGGCTTTCCCCATCAAGCCGCCGAACACCGCGTTGGCGCCGAAGGCACTGGTGAATATCGTCGCGAACAGGCTCGGGAGGCTCGTAATGTTACAAACGATCACGATGATGGTGCAAACGATATAACCAATGGTTATGATCGGGACCACAACCGTCGCCACCTTGCTGATTCGCTTGATGCCGCCAAAGACGGTCCAGAGCAAAATGAGGGCGATGATGAGCCCGAAAATCCATTTCGGCACCCCGGTCGCCGCATTAAAGGCCAGCGCGATCGAATTGGCGTGAGGACCGACGGTTAAAACCGGCACACAAATGATGGTCAGCACGGCAAAGATCGCCGCCAGTTTCTTAAGTCCGAGCCCGCGAGACAGATAATAGTAGGAGCCGCCGCGGTATTCCCCGTCCTGCTCCACTTTGTAAATATTGCCCAGCGCACACTCCGCATAGGAGATCGCCGCATCGAGCAGCGAGCAGATCAACATCCAGACAATGGCGCCCGGGCCGCCCCACAACACCGCCACACAAACGCCGGCGATGTTCGCGGTGCCGACGCGATAGCCGACGATGCTCATAAACGATTCGATCGGCGTGACACCGACCTCCGATTCCCGTTTTCTAAACAACACGTGGACTTGATGCTTCAAATCCCGCAGCTGCACAAACCGCATGCAAATGGTGAAATAAATCGCCGAACCGAAAATCAAAACGATTAACGGCAGCGCCCAAATCCATCCGTCGACGGTCACAATGAGTTTTTCCAAGCTGTTTTCTCCATTTCTCCGCATTCACAGCCCTTCTTTTATGTTGGCAAGGTGCCTCTGTGAAAACGGCATCCCGCGCTTTTGCGTCTGAACCGGCTCACCAATCGTGTTCGTAAAATTCGGCCGACGCCTCGACATCCAGCGTGGTGTAGCCGCTCATCTTGATCGGACGAACCGGGCCGCGCTTCGTCGCCGGAGCGACCTTTGCCGGCGGCACATTCAGTTCTCTCGCGATTAACCCTTCGATGGTCTTGGCGCAGTTGCGTCCCTGGCAAAGTCCCATGCCCGGGCGCAAAATCCGCTTGACCTCGTTGACACTGGTCGCGCCGTTTCTCACCGCTTCGAGCACTTCATTCTTGGTGATCTCTTCGCAGCGGCAGACATATGGTGCTGTCGTCAATGGCCGCCACCATGGCCGGTTCAGCGTCACGAACGGCCTCGCCCGTCATCATATGGTTTTCATCCGTCGCGATGCCGCGCACGAGCATGCCATACCCCTTTGGAACCTTCACTTCGATGACGCTCGTTCGGTCGTTTCGCTTCGTCGTGATGACTTTCAGAACTTCACCATCCGCAATCTTTCGGCCGTCCCGACTGAGGGCGCACACTTTATCCGACTTCTTTGGAATCGGATAATATTCGTAGGGCAGTGTAATCGCATCGTAGTCTTCATGTGTCTGGTCGACCAGAAAAATCGCCTGCCCCGGACATCCTGCAACGCAAAGACCGCAGCCGATGCATTTTTCCGGATCGACCGCCGGCAGATGGGTGATCGGCGTCCCCACCTTGATCGCCCCGTGCGGGCAGAGCACCTCGCAGGGATTGCAGGGAATGTTCTGGGCGCATTCGATCACCACGCATTTTTTGTCGGCCAGGGCCGCCTCGCCCGGATATCCCGGAATGGCGGTGATCTCTTCGAGAGCCAAGTAACCGTCTTTATCTAACATGATTTTCCACCTTCCATTGGTCCATCGCGTTCATAATTGTTTCTTTGCTCTCGGCCCGACCGTCGCCAAAGGGGCCGGTCCGCAGCTGATTGAGCGATTCCCAAATACCGGCTTTATCTGCCGCCGCCTGGGCCGGATCGACTCTCCCGAGAGCTTCTGCAGCGGCCACACCGGCAAGTTTCCCTTCTTCAATGGCCGACGACGACTCCTCGACGCCGGACGCGTCCCCCGCGACATAAATGCCGTCTTTGGTCGTCATCATGTCGTGGTCGTGCATCGGAACACGGCCGCCAAGCCGGCCGCCGTTCGTAAAATCGACGCGCGCCATGGATCCCAGCGCGATGTCCGGACTTAATCCGACCGCGATGCCGATCGTGTCGCATTCGACGAATTGTTCCGTGCCCGCAATCGGCTTAAATTGAGCATCCACTTCGGCGATGATCGCCCCAACGACACCGCTCTTATCTTTGTTCGGGATGGCTTCAAGCACGGTGTGGCTGGTTAAAATCGGCACACCGGCCCTGCAGACTTTTCCCGAATGCACCGCATAACCCCCGATGATCGGCGCCGCTTCAACGATGCCGACCACATCGGCACCGGACTGCAGCAGCTGATAGGTCACAATGAGGCCGACATTGCCCGAGCCGATCATTAAAATGCGTTTGCCGACCGACACGCGGTTGACGTTGATCATCGTTTGAATGGCGCCAGCCCCCGCCACTCCGGCAGGGTCCAACCGGGAAATGCCAATGGATTTTCTGAAGCCCCTGTCGCCATGATGATCTTTTGTGGATGGACGATTTCGCCTTTTTTGCCATCGACAATGAGGGCGACGCCTTCATCGTTGGGATAAAAGCCGTAAGCTACTGTATTCAGGCTGACATCAACCCCCAGATTTTTGACTTCTTCCAACAATTCATTGCCGATATCAACGCCGCGCACTCCAGCGTGGTGCCGTTTCAATCCGAAAAATTTATGAATCTGCTTAAAATGATCATTTAAATACTTATAATGCAAATAAATTTCGTTTTGATCTGGTGTGTAATAAAAGGCCGGCAGCACCATCGCCGCGTCGCCGCCTGCTTCATAGGCATTTTGCATGAGCTCGAGGACATCCTCCACGCGTTCTCTGGAACAGCCGACAATCACGGACGCCCCGCGGGATTTAATGTATGGAATCATCTCGCGGCAGTACGCTTTGTGCTGTTCAAGAGTGACGCTCTGATATTCACCGGCCGCCATCAAAACGCCGATGCCGCCGATCCCGTTGTCGATCATCCAATCAGCGTGTTTTTTTGCCGTTTCAATATTAAATGTGCCATCTTCATTAAACGGGGTAACCATCGCCGGGAAAACATGTGCATATTTTCTGTTCATTTTTAATCTCCTTTTACTCCGAACTTAGAAAACCTTCGTATCGCTGACAATCCGGCCGGATTGAACGACATGGTCTTATCGCCATATCTTTAATCTATCATTATCATAAAACCGTTTTATCCCGATTGTAAATCGTTTAAATTCATGATAATATAAGATAATCTTATGATGTCTTGCATTATTCAATTTAAATCAAAATAGGGAGAACTCATGAACTTAAATCAATTGGAATACTTCGTTGCTGTGGCAGATTATCAAAGCTTTACCAAAGCAGCAGAGCACTGCTATATCACACAAACAGCGATCACCCAGCAAATCAAGGCTTTGGAAGAACAGCTCAACACAATGCTCATCAATCGGAGCACGCGCCCGGTTTCGCTCACAAATGCCGGAAAAGTTTTTTACCCGGAGGCCAAACGCGTCATGAAATACGCGCGTCTGGCTTTTAAAAAAACAAAAAATCTGGCCACTGGTGAAAGCGGCACCCTGAAAATCGGATTCACCCAAAATTATGAATACTCTGACCTTCCAAATTGGCTCATTTCGTTCCATCGAAAATTCCCCACGATCAATCTGGAGATTTACTGCGACAATTCCGATCAACTAACCTCTGATCTCATCAAAGGGCTTTACGATCTGATTTTCATCTGGGAAAGCACACACATCAATAAAACCGATCAGATCGTTTCAAAACCCGTGACCCGAGTCACATCCTACGTTGTCTGCGATAAAAACCACCCGCTTGCAGAAAGAAATACCCTCAAGCGCAGTGACTTGAAGGGTGAATCGCTTTTGCTCCTGACATCATCCGAGCGCACGTCCATCGAAAAGCAGTACATCAAACTTTATGAAAACGCTGGTTATAAACCAAACATCATTCTAAACAGCACCAACCTTTCCTGCGTACTCATGATGATTGCCTGTGAAGAAGGAATTGCGCTCGTCCCAAACTACTGTATCCAAAATCTCGACCGATTTCCGAATCTCGTTGCGGTTCCATTTATCGATACAGACCTCGATGAAAGTATCATCGCCGCATGGCCGCCACAAAATATGCCGCCGACTTTGCAGCATTTTATTGACGCGCTGGATGATTTTCTACGGCAATAAAAAAGACACCTATCAGGCATAGTTCGTAATAAGGTGTCCGATTTTCTATTTTTGGTCGATCAAATGCTCACCACGGCAGCCAACTGCCGAGATTGCCAATTGCCGTTTTGACGGCCGGTTTTTTATAAGGCATGGGCTTGGCGGCAATGCACCCATTGGCCAACACCGCCCGGGGATGGCCTGTCATCAGACGCTGCCAGGCATCCTTGCCGATCAGCTGCCCGCCGACCGCTGCCGCTTCGGGATAAAGGGCGTAGCCCTCCACCTGATGGGCGTCGCTAGCCATCAGCTGCACCATGTTGTGCTCGAGCATGATCTTAAGCGTCGCCGTCGTCGCGTGATCGTAATAATCCAACAGGCTCAGGTAATTGCCCTGAATCAAGGTGCCCGCCGCCACAAAATCCAAGAGCACATTGGGATCGTCCTGCACAAAGTCATAGCGCTCGGGATGCGCCAAAATCGTTTTTTTTCCCATCTGGTGCAGCCGATGCATAAAGTTCTGAAGGGCCAGTGCCGAGCCGCCCTGACGCGTCGTCTCGATCAGATAATAATCCGTCGCGCCGATGGGCTGAAACTTTCCCACGCCAAAAGCCCGCACCAGATCGTAATCGTAGAGCAACTCGTTGCCGACGATCAGCCTGACAGGCACCTTGTCTTTGAGCAGGGCCGTCTCGATCTCGGCCTTGCGCTGATTGCAAAGCTCCGGTGCGGCCGTATAGCCGCGATACGTCATGTAATGGGGTGTCAGCACCAGCGTGCCGAATCCCAAGGATGCCGCCTTCTTAATCATGGCGAGGCTGTCCGCCAGATTTTGGGCGCCGTCATCCACGCCGTAAAGCACATGATTATGCATATCGATCATCGTCTCACCTCGTTAAATTGATTACCGTCAGGTCGTTGCCGCGCAGGTCAGCACATAAACCGCTGCCGCGCCGCTTGCCTTAAGCGCCGAAGCACAGGCCCGCAGCGTCGCGCCGGTGGTCATCACATCGTCGACGAGCACCAGCCGTTTACCGGCCACCCTTTGATCCGGATTCACCCAAAAGGCCCCGGCCACGTTTTTAAGACGAAAGGCCCGCTCGGCCCCCAGCTGGTGTGGCGTATCTACCGAGCGCCGCAAACCATGCTCCCACACGGGCAGGGAAATATCCGCTTCCCGCAGCGAGGCCGCCGCGCCTTCGGCCAACAAAGCGCTTTGATTGTAGCCCCGGCTGGCCAGCCGGTTGACATGCAACGGCACCGGCACCAAAGCATCGGCCGCGCGCAGCCACGCGCAGCTTGCCGCCGCTTTTCCCATTTCACGCCCGGCCCAAAAGGCCAGCTGCCTCCGCCCGTCAAACTTAAAGCCATACATCAGACGGCTGGCGCTTCGGCCATATACCAGCCAGGTAAAGCCGCCGTCAAAAACCGGGGACGTCTCCCGGCGGCATTCCGGACAAAGCACCGCCACATCGTCCACCAGCACCCGGCCGCAGCTTTTGCACACGCGTTCTGTCGCCCGGTGCAAATCCTCCTCACAACGGCTGCAAAGAAAACGCCGCTCGTCAAAGAGTACTTTCCCGCAAATCGGGCAGCTGTCGTTGTCCGAAAAGACCAGCCGGCTCAGCCAGCGCGCCATTGTTTTTGCCGTTTTCATATTTTCATCGCCTGGTAGCGGGAGATGCGCGCCTTAAGCCCGGTGCGCCGCTCCCGGCTGGATCCCGCGCGGATCATCCGCACAAAGTGATCGAAATGCCCCACGAGAATGATCATGCGCTTGGCCCGGGTCACGCCGGTATAGAGCAGTTTGCGGTTAAGAAACATCGGCGAGCCGCCTACCATCGGCATGATCACCACCGGAAATTCGCTGCCCTGACTTTTGTGCACCGTCATCGCAAAGGCGTGGGTCAGCTCGTCCAGCTGTTCAAAATCGTAGTGCACCCATTTGCCGTCGCTAAAACGCACTGTCACCATCTTGGCCTGTGTACTGATATGCATGATCCGGCCGATGTCGCCGTTATAAATGCCTTCGCCCTCGTCGATGGCCTCTCGGTCTTCCCAGCGCAGCTGATAATTATTGCGCACCTGCATCACCTTGTCGCCCTCGCGAAAGACGGCCGGCCCCAAGGCGCGCTCGTTCTTTTCCGGCCCCGGCGGATTGAGCACCGCCTGTAGTTGCTGATTGAGATGCGCCACACCGGTGATGCCTTTTTTAATGGGCGAAATCACCTGGACATCTCGGTCGCTTTCGATGCCGAGATTGTCCCGCAGCCGCCAGTTCATCAACTCCAAAATGGTCTGAGCGATGCCCTCCTGGGAGCTTTTGCGCATGAACACAAAATCCGAATGATTATCGATCTCCGGCACGATGCCGTCGTTAATCGCCCGCGCGTTCACCGAGATCATGCTCTTTTCGCTTTGGCGGTAAATGTGTTCAAGTCGCACCACCGGCACCGCGCCGCTTTCGATCAAATCAGAAAGTACATTGCCCGGCCCCACCGAGGGCAGCTGATCCGCATCGCCCACGAGAATCAGCCGCGTCCCGATTTTAATCGCCGACAACAGACTGTCCATCAGCGTGATATCGATCATCGAAGCCTCGTCGACAATCAGCGCGTCGGCCTCAATGGGGTTGTCTTCGTTACGCTCAAAACTGGAAAAAGTTTCATCGTCGGAATAGGCGTATTCCAGCAGGCGATGGATGGTCTTGGCCGGCTCCCCGGTGGTTTCGGTCATACGCTTGGCGGCCCGGCCCGTCGGCGCCGCCAGCAGTACCGATTGCCGCATCCCCTTTAAAATGGTTAAAATCCCGTTGATGATGGTAGTCTTGCCGGTGCCCGGTCCGCCGGTGATGATCGCCACCCCCTGGTCAATGGCCGTGCGCACCGCGTTGGCTTGCACCGCATCGAGCTTGATCTGCATCGCCTGCCCGTAATCGCTGACGGCCCGGTCGAGATCGACACCGCTTTTTGGGGGTGCCTCCCTGAAGCCGGCCACCAGCTGGGTGATAATCAGCGCCGTGTGGTCCTCCGCTTCATAAAGCCCCACGGGATAATATACGGTCTGCCCGTCGATCTCATCAGCATGCATTCCGCCGGAGAGCACCAAATCGGCCATGGCTACCTCGATGGCCTCTCGGGACACGCCTAAAAACCGCTCGCTGCTCTCAAAAAGTTCCTCCTCGGTCATATAGGTGTTGCCCTGGGCATAGCACTCCCGCAGGCTTTGCACTACACCGGCACGCACCCGCTTTTCGTTTTCCGCTTCAAAGCCCAGCCGCGCCGCCAGCTGATCCGCCACTTTAAAGCCGATCCCCCGCACATCCTTCACAATGCGATAGGGATCCTCCAGCAAAACACTGACCGTCGCTTCTTTATAGACCGCATAGAGCCTCAGCGCCGTCCGCGAGGAGATGCCGTATTCCTGAAGCTCCATCAAAACATTACGCACTTCCCGCTGTTCTTCGTAGGCTGCCATCATCCGGGCCAGGGTCTTCTTCCCGATGCCGTGCACCGACAGGAGGGCCTCCGGGTGGTGGTCGAGCACGTCCATGGTTTTATCGCCGAAGGTCTGAACGATTTCGAGCGCAGTTTTTTCCCCGATGCCCGGAAGCAGCCCGCTGGATAAATAGCGCACGAGTCCCTCTTCGGAGGTCGGCAGGTCGATGCGATAATTTTCCATCTGGAACTGGCGACCGTAGGTCGGGTGATCCTTCCAGTCGCCTTCCATCGCGAGAAAGATGCCCATCTGCGGCGATTCCATCGTGCCGACCACCGTAACCATCTCGCCGTCCACGTCGAAATCCGCTACGGTGTAGCCGTTCTTCTCGTTATGAAATACAATATGTTCCAGGGAACCTTTGAGCCTGTCCATGCCGACCTCCGTTTCTGTGATTTCATTATACCCAAAGTCACCCGGCGTGTAAATCGCCGGCCGCCCTTCGCCGTGATTATTTCCTTTTGAGAAGCGTTTCATCGCTTGACACCCGATGTCAAAACTTATATACTGTTTAAAAATATTCAGAATCCAACGCAAGAGCAATAATCGTGAGGTTATTGCTCTCTGTGTATCCGGTGGATTCAATCGTTTCCGTATCGTTTTTCCATACATTCCCAAACCCATTTAAGCAAGGAGAAAACATGGCACAATTTTTTGACGAACCGTCCCGCACTTTTAACGAATATCTGCTTGTCCCCGGCTATTCCTCCGCCGAATGCATCCCTGACAACGTCGACCTTAAAACCCCGCTGGTCAAGTTCAAAAAAGACGAAGCGCCGACGCTGTCCATCAATATCCCCATGGTCTCCGCCATCATGCAGTCGGTCTCCGGCGAAAAGATGGCCATCGCCCTCGCCCAGGAAGGCGGCATCTCTTTTATCTACGGTTCCCAGTCCGTCGAGGACGAAGCGGAAATGGTCGCCCGGGTCAAGGCTTATAAAGCCGGCTTCGTTCCCTCCGACACCAACCTCTCCCCGGAAGACACCATGCAGGACTGCCTGGACATCAAGCAGCGCACCGGCCATTCCACCGTCGCCATCACCAGCGACGGCACTGCCAACGGTCAGTTTCTCGGCATTGTCACCAGCCGGGACTACCGCGTCAGCCGCATGGATCCTGCCACCAAAGTCAAAGCATTTATGACCCCCAAGGACAAGGTCGTCTCCGCGCCGGAAGGCACCACCCTCAAAGAAGCCAACAACATCATCTGGGACAACAAACTCAACACCCTGCCGATCATCAACAAAGACGGCTCCCTTGCTTATTTCGTTTTTCGCAAAGATTATTCCGTGCATAAATCTAACCCGCTGGAATTGCTCGATGCCAAGAAGCGCTATCTTGTCGGCGCCGGCATCAATACCCGGGATTATGCCGAACGGGTACCGGCTCTCATCGACGCCGGAGCCGACGTGCTCTGTATCGATTCCTCCGAGGGTTTTTCCGAATGGCAACGCCTGACCCTCGGCTGGATCCGCAAACATTACGGCGACAGCGTCAAGGTCGGAGCCGGCAACGTGGTCGATGCCGAAGGCTTCCGCTTCCTGGCCGAGGCGGGGGCGGACTTCGTCAAAATCGGAATCGGCGGCGGCTCCATCTGCATCACCCGAGAGCAAAAGGGCATCGGCCGCGGCCAGGCCACCGCGGTGATCGAGGTGGCCCGCGCCCGGGATGACTATTACAAAGAAACCGGAGTCTACATCCCCATCTGCTCCGACGGCGGCATCGTGTACGACCATCACATCACTCTGGCTCTGGCCATGGGCGCCGACTTCGTGATGCTCGGCCGCTATTTTTCCCGCTTTGACGAAAGCCCGACCCGAACCGTTACCATCAACGGCAACTACATGAAGGAATACTGGGGCGAGGGCAGCAGCCGCGCCCGCAACTGGCAGCGCTACGACATGGGCGGCAAGAAGGAGCTCTCCTTTGAAGAGGGGGTCGATTCCTACGTGCCCTATGCCGGCAACCTGCACGACAACGTGGCCGGGACGCTCTCCAAGATCCGCTCCACCATGTGCAATTGCGGCGCGCTCAACATTCCCGACTTCCAGCAAAACGCCAAGCTCACCCTGGTCTCCGCCACCAGCATCACCGAGGGCGGCGCTCACGACGTTATCCTCAAGGACACCAACGTTCAGCCCATCCGCTAATTTGTTTTCTGCGGCCCGATAAATCGGGCTTTTTTTGTACGCAAATCAAAAAAGAGATGCTGCCCCGCCTATTATGGGGCAACATCCTTTTGCAGCCTATCTATTTAAGGCTTTTAAAAATTATTTTTTATCGATTTTTTTACGAGAAACTGCGACGATTCCTGCCAATGCGAAAATCGCGTCGTCAATCGGACCGATCGCCAAATCGACCGGCGACACGACGTAAATCACCAATGCCACCAGCAAAATGACCTTCCACTTCTTGTCCATCTCAGCGCTCGTCCTTTTCTGCCTCCTTGCGGATGGTCCCGATTTTCTTATCGCTTCTGGTATCCCGGCCGTCTTTGTTTCGAATCGTGCCCGCCGGCAAATCATTTCTTTTCTCGAAAGTGCCCACGGTGCAATCGCTGCGAACTTTTCTGATTTTCTTCATCGTTAACGCTCCTTTGGCTTATTTATGATATTTTTTATTATAGCTTAAATAACCCTCCCCGCAAGCGTTTTCGCCATTTTTTTGCCCCGCCAAAAACTTTTTCTTCATTATGCCGCTGATAAGCACGCGCTGGAATTTTGTGCAGATAAAAAAGGATCCATTGAAAAATGAATCCCCGGCACCCCGACTGACCTGGTCTTTGCCCCCACACCCGCCAGCTGGAAGCTTAGCTTGATATCATCTCACGCCCCTTCTCTCGCCGCAGCTTCGCAAAATGCAAAGCCGCGCGGCTGGACTTACATCTAGACCGCACCATGATCGTTTTATTTGCTTTTTTGGTTAAACTTACGTGGATCGTTTTGCCTGCGACTGGCTTCGACTTACAACCACAGCTCGGGATAACTTTATTATAGAAAACCGAATGATTTCTGTCAAACGCAAAGGGCAAACATTTTGAAAATGTTTGCCCTTTGCGTTTCTATGCTTCTTTGACGCCTGCAACCGTTTCGGATTCAGCCGCGGCGCGTTCATCCTGAACAATTTTAATCATCAGGGCATTTTCCACCCGGCGTTTTTCGATCTCGCAGGACACGTCATAAGGTTTCATCACCGTGCGGTTAAAGTTCCAGGCATTGGCATGGCAGCCCCCGCCGCAAAAATACCGGCACCAACAATCTTTGCAGGCTTCTTTCCTCAAAAGATTGGCGCCCATAAACGTCTCCTTGATCTGCGGGTTGGTAATGCCGTCGTCTACATTTCCCATGATAAAATCCGCGTTGCCCACAAATTGATGGCAGGGATAAATCGTGCCCTGGGGCGTTACGGCTACGTAGTCCCGGCCGGCGCCGCAGCCCGAAATGCGCTTATACACACAGGGGCCGGCGTCCAGATTCACCATGAAATGATAAAAGAGATAGTCGAGGCCCCTGGCCTCTTTATCGAGATAGGCCAGCGCCAGGCGGTCGTATTCCGCCTTGATCTGATCGATATCTCCCTCGAGGATCGCGTAGTTTTTGGTTTCATCGGTGACCACCGGCTCTACGGAGACCGAGCAAAACCCCTGCTCTGCAAGGAATTCCACATCCTTGCCGAAATCGAGATTGTTTTTGGTGTAGGTTCCGCGGACATAATATTCTTTGCCGCTGGCCTCGCGCAGGGCAGCCATTTTTTTAATATTTTTGATGATAACGTCAAAGGAGCCGCCGCCGCTCACCGTTTTGCGCATCCGATCATTCACGGCCCTGCGCCCGTCGAGGCTGAGCACCACATTGTTCATATTGTCGTCGATCCAGCGCATGTTCTCATCATTCAGCAGCACAGCGTTGGTGGTTATCGTGAAGTTAAAGTGTTTCTCGTGGGCCTTCTCGAGGCTGCGCCCATAGGCCACCAAATCCTTGACAACTCCAAAATTCATCAGCGGCTCTCCGCCGAAAAAGTCCACCTCGAGGTTATGCCGATTTTTGGACTGACTCACCAGAAAATCGAAGGCCTTCTTGCCAACTGAAAGCGGCATCAAATCCCGGTCGCCGTTAAAATCCCCCTGGGAGGCAAAGCAATAGGCACAGCGCAGATTGCAATCGTGAGCCACGTTCAGACACATGGATTTAATCAGATCGTAATTCTGATAGACCATCGGATCGTAATCATCTTTCGCGTAGAGCATGCCACCTGCTTCAAGCTCGGCGATCTCGTCCAAGCCTTCGGCAATTTCCGCAGGATTGTAGCAATTCTGCCATTTGGCAATGATTTCTTCCCGGCCAAGGGCTTTGTAGTCGCCCAACAGGTCGTAGGTCATGCGGTCGACGGAGAGCAGGGTGCCGCTGGCCACATCGAGCACAATATAATAACCGTTGAGATAAAATTGATGAATCATTGGGTTCCTCTTCTCGTTTTAGGGTTTGCCTGGTTAGCGTTATCAAAGGGCGTCGAACATAAAAACAGGCAGACCGGACAAATCCGCATCTGCCTGTTTGGCGCTGACGTCATTCAGATTTTACTGAACGTTTTTGCACTGCTGATTCCCAACGGTGCAGGAAGTTTTGCAAGCTGACTGGCAGGATGTCTGGCATTCGCCGCAGCCTTTGTTCTTCGTGTCACAAAGACGGCCTTTGCTGATAATCTTTATGTGTTTCATGATGATACCCCTTCCTTTGTTCCTCTGTGATGTTTATGCGTTTTTGGATTCCGACGTCGAGTCCGCCGCCTCCGGCTGTTCGGCCGCTGTCTGATCCTGCGATTCGGACGCTTCTGAAATCTCCGGAGTCGCTTTGGCATCTTCTTCCGCTTCTGCGGGCGCTTCGTCTTCTTCCTGCGGCGTAATCACTTTGACAATGGACTGCTTGCGGATCATCGCCTTGTGGAAATCCGGCAAGAGTTCCAAAACGACGTTTTCGTCGTCCAATGCATTAATAATACCATAAAATCCGCCGGCTGTCATGACTTCGTCGCCAATTTTCATATTGGCCAGCATATCATTCACTTTTTTCTGCCGCTTGCTCTGGGGGCGGATCATCACAAAATATAAAAACACGGCCAAGATGATGACCGGCAAAATATTAACCAATGGATTTCCCTGCATTTTCATAAACTCCTATCTTCTCAATTCCATATTGGCAAAAAACCGAGTCGCGCAACTCCAACAATGCATCGTTCCGGATCGCTTCACGAATTTTTTCCATTAGCTTAAGTGTAAAATATAAATTATGATATGTCAACAACCGCGCACCCAATATTTCCTTGCATTTAACCAGATGGCGCAGATAGGCCCGGGTGTGATTGCGGCACACGTAGCAGTCGCATGCCGGATCCAGCGGTGAGAAATCTTCTTGGTGGGCCGCGTTGCGGATAACCTTCTTGCCCTCGGATGTCATGGCGGTGCCGTTTCGCGCGATGCGCGTCTGGAGCACGCAGTCAAACATGTCGATGCCGCGGATCACACCCTCAAACAGCGCGTCCACCGATCCGACCCCCATCAGATAGCGCGGCTTGTGCTCCGGCAGAAGCGGCGTCGTCACGTCGAGCAGATGATACATCTTGTCGTGGCTCTCTCCGACGCTCAATCCTCCGATGGCGTAGCCCGGAAAATTCATGGCCACCAGGTCCGCGACGCTCTTTGCCCGCAGATCGTCGAACATGCCGCCCTGCACAATGCCGAACAGCGCCTGCGCATCCGGGCGTTCGTGGGCCGCCTGGCAGCGCGCCGCCCAGCGCGTCGTCATCTCCATCGACTTTTTCGTGTAGACATAGTCCGCGTCGGCCGGGGCGCATTCGTCAAAGCACATGATGATGTCCGCCCCGATGATGTTTTGCATGTGAATGGATTTTTCCGGCGTCATGAAGTGGCGGGAGCCGTCCAGATGGGAAACGAAATGCACGCCCTCCTCGGTGATCTTGCGCATCGGCCCCAGGGAGAACACCTGAAACCCGCCGGAATCGGTGAGAATCGGCCTGTCCCAATGCATGAAGCGGTGCAGCCCGCCGGCCTTGGCCATGATGTCCTCCCCCGGGCGCAGGTAAAGGTGATAGGTATTGCCCAGAATGATCTGGGCCCCGACAGCATCCAGCTCCTGATTATTCATCGACTTGACCGTGGCCTGGGTGCCCACCGGCATAAAGATCGGCGTTTCGATCTCGCCGTGGTCGGTGATGATGCGGCCGAGCCGCGCGCCGGTGTATTTATCTTTTTTGATCAGTTCGTATCGAAACAAGATAAGGCTCCCCTGCGTTAATACAAAAACATGGCGTCGCCAAAGCTGAAAAAACGATAGCTTTCGTCGATGGCATGCTGATAGGCCGCGAGGATTTTTTCCCGATCGTAAAAGGCAGACACCAACATGAGCAGCGTGGACTCGGGCAGGTGAAAATTGGTGATTAACGCGTCCACCACCTGCCAGTGAAATCCCGGAACAATAAAAATATCCGTGCTGCCGCCGGCCGCCGCGATTTTTCCATCGTGGTCCCGAGCCACACTTTCCAACGTCCGTACCGTCGTCGTCCCTACGGCGATCACCCGGCCGCCGGCCGCTTTGGTCGCCGCAATGGCTTCAGCCGTTTCCTTCGGCACGAGATAACGCTCCGAATGCATGTAATGGTCGAGGATGTTCTCGGCCTTCACCGGGCGGAAGGTGCCGATCCCCACGTGAAGCGTTACCTTGGCGATGCCAATGCCCTTGGCCGCGATGGCGCCGAGCAGCGCATCGGTGAAGTGAAGCCCCGCCGTCGGCGCCGCCGCCGAGCCGTCGTGCTCGGCGTAAACGGTCTGATAGCGGCTCTGATCCTGGAGAGTCTCGTGAATATAGGGCGGAAGGGGCATCGTGCCGATGGCGTCTAAAATCGCCTCGAACACCCCGTCGTATTCGAAGCGGATCACCCGCAGCCCGCCGTCAACGGTTTCCTCAATGGTCCCGCGCAGCACCCGCTCGCCCGCCATATCATAAAAATCCAGCGTCGTTCCCGGCTTTGCCCTGCGCCCGGGCTTCACCATGGTTTTCCAGCGGTGATCGCCGAGCCGCGTCAGCAGCAAAAGCTCCACCTTGGCGCCGGTATCCGCCTTTTGCCCAAAGATGCGCGCCGGCAAGACCTTGGTGTCGTTCATCACCAGAAGGTCGCCGGAATTCAAATAGTCGATAATGTCATGAAAATGCCGGTCCTCAATCGCGTCCGTCGCGCGGCTGATGGCCATCAGCCGGGCGTTGTCCCGCTGTTCGGCCGGCGTCTGAGCGATCAGCCGCTTCGGCAAATCGTAATGAAAATCCTCTGTTCGTAAAGTTTCCAAATAATGTTCCTGCCTTAGTCATCTTCTGTGTTTTCAGCACTGAGCGCCGACAGCGAAATCTGCTGGCCGTCGCCTTTGCCGGTGCGCGGCGCGATACCCAGATGCCGGCACCCCGCCGAGGTGATGATGCGGCCGCTGGGCGTTCGCGACAAAAATCCCAACTGCATCAAATACGGTTCGTAAACTTCCTCAATAGTGCCGGGCTCTTCGCCGATGGCGGCCGCCAGGGTGTTAAGTCCCACCGGGCCGCCGTCAAACTTTTCGGCAATGGTGCGCAGCATCAGCCGGTCGATGTCGTCGAGGCCCTGATCGTCCACTTCAAACAAAGCCAGCGCCCGCCGGGCCGTCGCCAGATCAATGTGGCCGCTGCCCTCGGTTTCGGCGTAGTCCCGCACCCGCTTGAGCAAGCGGTTGGCAATGCGCGGGGTGCCCCGGCTGCGTCGCGCGAGCTCCATGGCGCCGGCCGCGTCCAAGTCGATGTTTAAAATCCGGGCGGAGCGGCGCACGATGGCCGAAAGATCCGCCGCGTCGTAAAGCTCGAGCCGCTGCACCACGCCGAAACGATCGCGCAGCGGCGCCGAGAGCAGCCCCGCCCTGGTGGTCGCGCCCACCAGGGTGAACCGCGGCAGATCCAAGCGCACGCTCTTGGCCCCCGGCCCCTTGCCGATGATGATGTCCAGGGCGAAATCCTCCATCGCCGGGTAAAGCACCTCCTCCACCTGGCGCTGCATCCGGTGAATCTCGTCGATGAAAAGCACGTCCCCGGCTTTCAGCCCCGTCAAAATAGAGGCAAGATCTCCGGGCTTTTCGATGGCTGGCCCCGAAGTGATGCGAATATGGGTGCCCATCTCACCAGCGATGATATTCGCCAGGGTGGTCTTGCCCAACCCCGGCGGGCCGTAAAGCAGCACATGATCGAGGGATTCTCCCCGATTTTTCGCCGCGGCAATAAAAATCCCCATCTGCTTTTTAACTCGGCTCTGCCCGATGTATTCTTCCAGGCTGGTCGGGCGCAGGGAACTTTCGATCTCGATGTCCGGCTTGGTAAATTCAGTTGTGATGATGCGATCTTTCATGTCCGTTCCTCAATCGCTCAGCGGCTCGAGCCGGCCAAGGTCAGCGCCGCCGTAAGCAGCTCCTCGATGGTCATGCCCGGCGCCAGTGTCCGCGCCACCAGATCCGACGCCTCGGCATAGGTGTACCCTAGCCCAAGCAGCCCATTGATGCCTTCGTCGGTCAGATTGTCCGACGCCCGCAGTTTCACCGTGACACCCCCGGCCGAAACAGCCTCATCATCCACCGCGATGTCTTTATATTTGTCCTTGAGCTCTAAGATGATGCGCTCGGCGGTTTTCCTGCCGATACCCGGCGCCCGGGCGATGGCCTTGGCGTCGCCGTTTACAATATGGCGGATGAGCTCGGCCTCGGCAAATTGGGACAATAGCCCCATCGCCGCTTTGGGCCCGATGCCCGAGATACCGATCAGCGTGCCAAAAAGCCCGCGCTCTTCCTCCGTCGCAAAGCCGTAGAGGGTGACGTCGTCCTCGCGAAAGGCCGGATAAAGCAAAAGCGTCAACTTCTCATGCAGCGGCGGCAATTCGGCAATGGTCGTCAGCGACACGTGCACCCGGTAGCCGATGCCGTTGTTCTCAATCACCACGGTGTCGGCCGATTGTGCCTCCAGTTGTCCTTTGATATATTCAAACACGTCGTTCCTCCGTTTGGTTGCGCGATGGCGCAATGGTTTTAGATAGCAAAAAACGCCAAACCATGCTGGTTTAGCGTTCATTTCTTAATGGAGGTGGCACCCAGAATCGAACTGGGGATAAAGGTGTTGCAGACCTGTGCCTTACCGCTTGGCTATGCCACCGCAAGAGATGGAGCGGAAGACGAGATTTGAACTCGCGACCCTCGCCTTGGCAAGGCGATGCTCTACCACTGAGCCACTTCCGCATTCATTAAGTGGTGCCCAGAGGCGGAATCGAACCACCGACACGGGGATTTTCAGTCCCCTGCTCTACCGACTGAGCTATCTGGGCATGGCGACCAGGAAGAGACTCGAACTCTCGACCTCCAGCGTGACAGGCTGGCATTCTAACCAACTGAACTACCTGGCCTTCTGATGGTGGTCGCTACAGGGCTCGAACCTGTGACCCCCTGCTTGTAAGGCAGGTGCTCTCCCAGCTGAGCTAAGCGACCGTGCTGTCATAAAGCACAGGTATTATAATACGATAAAAGACCATTTCTGTCAATTATTTTTTTCGAAAAAATTGCTGTTTATTTTTAGCGTCTGGCACTCTTTTCTTTTAAAAAATTAAGACTACTCTTTATTTTTCCCGTTCTTAATGCAAATGTTTTCAAAACATGTTATACTTTAATTGTAAAAACTCATGAAAGGAGGCATTGTCATGGGTAAAGTAATAACGATTGGCAGAGAGTTCGGCAGCAACGGCCGTGCCATCGCTCAAAAACTTGCCAAAGTATTGAATATTGGGTTTTACGACAAGGAGATCATCCATCTCGCGGCCGAAAAGACCAATCTTTCGGAAGAAATGGTTCAAAAGGCGGATGAAAGCAAGGCCAATCCGTGGTTCTACGAAATCGCCAATTACGATATCGGCCGGGGATACATCTCTGTCGAAACGGTGAACGACGCCGCATTCCGCGCTGAATCGAAGGTTATCAAACAAATCGCTGAAGATGAAAACTGCATCATCGTTGGGCGCTGCGCCGACTATATCCTCCGGGAAAAAACGGACAGCCGGCATATCTTTATCTACGCGCCGCTGAACTTCCGCATTCAGACGGTTTGCAAACGAGATCAGCTTTCGGAGCGGGACGCCGCCAGCGTCGTGAAGAAGATGGACAAGCGCCGTCGTCAATACTACAACTACTACACCGATCGGGACTGGAACGATCTGCGTCAGTATGACATGGCCTTTGATGCTTCCATCTTCAGTGTGCAGGAGGCCGTCGATTTGCTGGCCGCCGTCTATCGTCACTTGTAAATTTTCAGAAACAAAAAACCTCGCAACCCTGTTGCGAGGTTTTTTGTTTTGTCCGATCAGCGCTTCTCAGCGACAAACTGCACCCGGTCGTTGAGGACGCCGCCGGCCAGGAACGTTCCGAAATCATAGATCTTCACATTTTTAAACGCCGGTGCCTTGAGCATTTTAAACACATCTTCCACCGGATAACTGTATTGCGCCTGGGTTTCTTCAAAACGCTCATACAAGCCGTCGTCTCGCTTCACAAAAAAGGACAGATCATAAGTCACCTTCTTCGCCTCCGCATCCGGGCGATTCTCCCAAACGCAAAACACGTTATCGAAATTGTAGACAAAGGTGTTATCCCCGATCACGTTTTTGAATTTTTCCGACGTGTTCATATCGAAGATCAGCATGCCGCCGGGCGCGAGCACCTCGCCGGCACAGATGATAAAATTTTCCACATCCTGCAGCGTCGGCAGGTAATTCACGCTGTCGCAGCAGCAAAAAACCGCGTCAAATGACTCGTCGATGCGAAAATTACTCATATCGCCCTTGAAAAAACGAATGTCCAAACCTGCGGCTCCGACCTTTTCATCCGCCACGGTGAGCATCTCCTCCGACAGATCCACCGCCGTCACATCAAAGCCCCGCTTCGCGAGCTCCAGGGTGATATTGCCGGTGCCGCAGCCGAATTCCAGCACTTTTTTGATCGGCCGCGCCGCGTTGAGGGTGATGCGAAAAAGGTAGTCGGCCCATTCGCTGTAATCAATTTCCTGCATCAGCTCGTCATAAACTTTTGAAAAATCCTCGTACACCTTGCTCTCCTATTCCTGTGTCTGATCCGCGCCGCCAAAGGATCTCGGCACACCGGCGACGATCGCCAGATCCGCCTCGAGGCCGCGCAAAAGCACTTTCTCGTCAAAGCCGAAAGCCGGGGTGTGCAGCTCAGCCGTGAAGCCTTTGGCCTCGCTGTGCGCGCCGATCCCCATGAACAGCGCCGGCAAATGCTTGCCGTAATAGGCAAAGTCCTCGGCGATCATGCGCTTTTTAAAGGGCGCAACATCACCGCCGATAAGCGGCCGCACCGCCTGATACAAGGCCGCGTCGTTGACCACCGGCGGATACATATCGATGAACTTCACATCAATTGTCACGCCGTTCGCCGTCCCGATGCCCGCAGCGATCTCACGGATGCGCCGCTGGATGGTTTGATGCACCCCTTCACCAAAGGAGCGCATCGTGCCCGTCAGCGCCACGTGATCCGCGACGATGTTCATCCGGGTGCCGCCGTCGATGGTGCCCAGATGCACCACGGCCGCGTCCTTGGGATCGAGGCTGCGGGAGGCAATGGTCTGAATGGCGAGCACCAGCTGCGCCGCCGCAACAAGGGCATCCTGTCCCCGATCAGGATGAGCTGCGTGGCTGGCCGTGCCGCGCACATCCAGATAAATTTCCGAGTTCATCGCGATCACCGGCCCCGGTGCGACGGTGATCGTCCCTTCCGGCAC
The DNA here is from genome assembly GCF_036289405.1 of Pseudoramibacter faecis. NCBI lineage: Bacteria > Bacillati > Bacillota > Clostridia > Eubacteriales > Eubacteriaceae > Pseudoramibacter > Pseudoramibacter faecis. Next base: position 57,461 of record NZ_JAYFFI010000012.1, read on the forward strand.
ATCGGGAAAAAGATGGTAGCCCACGATGGCCCGGGCGCCGGTTCGCTCAAAAATGCCGGAGCGACACACCGGAGCGGCCCCGCCGGGCCCTTCCTCGGCCGGCTGAAAAATCAAAAGCACCGACTGGGCGCGCAGCTCGGGATGATCGTGCAGACATTTAGCCAAAAGCAGCAGCATCGTCATGTGACCGTCGTGACCGCAGGCATGCATCATCCCCGGATGATCTGAGCGAAAGGGCACCGCATCCGGCTCGGTGACCGGCAAGGCGTCCATATCCGCGCGAAAGGCGATGCATCCGCTGTCCTTGCCGTCTGCCGACGGAATCAAAAGGGCGACGCCCGTGTCCACAATGGGCTTTGGCGCGTAGCCCAGCGCTTTCAAATAATCCACAATCCACGCCTGGGTCTTGCGTTCTTCAAAGCCGGCCTCCGGAATGCGGTGCAGCGCCCGCCGAACAGCTACGGCCTCATCGGCATAGTTTTGGGCCACGGCCGCCCAATTGGCTTTCTTCACTGTGTTTACCTCGATTCCAACTCAGATGCTTAACCCAGCAGCCGGCGCTTCATCGCGGCGCGGGCGTTATTTTCGATGGTGTCGTCGAGCGGCGCAAGCTCGGCCACGCCGTATTTGCGGGTGAGGGCCGCAGCCAGCAGTGCGTCGCACACCGCCGGGTTTTTCGGCAGCAGGCAGCCGTGGCTGTAGGTCGCAAAGACGTTTTTATAGCGCGCACCCTCGGTGCCGTCTTCTCCGTTGTTGCCGTGTCCGGCGAGCACCTGCCCCATCGGACGCACGCCGCTGCCCAGCCAGGTTTTGCCGGAGTGATTTTCAAAGCCGACCACCTCGGTGCCCGGCACGTCGTCAAAACTGAAAGCGTAATTACCGATCATGCGCACTTTTTCACCCACGGTGTAAAGATCCAGCGCGCCGATAAAATCGCATTGCTGCCCGTCCCAAGTCTTATAATACCGGCCGAGCATCTGATAGCCGCCGCAGATGGCAAGAAAGGTCTTGCCGTCTTCGACGGCCGCGACGATCTCCGCCGCTTTGCCCGCCGCGAGATCCGGCAGGAGCACCTCCTGTTCGAAGTCCTGGCCGCCGCCAATGAAAAAGAGATCATAATCCACCGCGTGAAGCGTCTCGCCCACCGAGACTCCCGTCACCTCGGCCCCGATGCACCGCCACTCAAGCCGCTTCGTCAGGCACATCACGTTGCCGCGGTCCCCGTAGAGGTTTAAAATATCCGGATAAAGATGACAAATTCGCAGGGTTTTTCTCGTGTTATTCATCGCATCCCTCCTTATTCCCAGAAATTTTTAATGCCGTAAAGCTTCGTGATCTTCGCACGCAGATCCATCATCGCGGTGTAAGTCGGCATGATATACACCGGGTGATCCTGGGCCGCACAGGCCTGCATCAGCGTTTCGTAATCCGGGATCACCTGCATCTTGTCCTCGGGGATCCCCGCGTATTTAAAGCGTAGGGCCATCTCGTCCGCGCGCACGCCAGAAACGTAAAGGGCGGTCAGCTTGTCACCCATAGCGACGATCTGCTCGAAATCCACATCCCAGATCCAACTGATGTCCGTGCCGTCGGCGTCCCGGTCGTTCAAACAGACGACGAACACCGCGGGTTCATCCGTGTTCGTCACAAAATTGAGCGTCTGATTGCAGCCCGCCGGATTTTTGACGAGAATCATGCGCATATCCGTGCCGTCGATCGTGAACTTTTCCATCCGGCCGAAGCCCGCCGCAAAGGCGGAAAGCGAATGCACTACCATCTCGATATCGAAGTGGAGCGCCTTGCCCGCCGCCACCGTGCCGCAGGCGTTATAAATATTGTAGCCGCCGGGCAGGTTAATGGTCGCCGGATAGGTTTGGTCCCCCACCGCGATGGCAACCTCGGAATGGTCGGCATCGCTGACGATAACTTCCGTAACGGCGACGGCCGGCTGCGGCCGGTGATAGCCGCAATGGGGGCAGCGATAGCCCCCGAGATGGCCGTAGGTGGTGTAGTCATAGACGTATTCGTGTTTGCACTTGATGCAATAGGGCGCATCGGAGACCTCGGCCACCCGCTTTTGGTAGATCGGCACGTTAACGCCGTAAAAAATCACCGAGTTTTCAAAATCATCGGCAATGGAAGCCACCAAGGAATCGTCGGCGTTCAGGCACAGGGTCGCGTTCGGACTGTACCCGATGCCGATTTTAATGTTGTCCAGGGTGTGGGTCACCTCACCGTAACGGTCGAGCTGATCCCTAAAAATATTGGTGACCACCACGACCTTGGCGTCCACCATGGTCGAGACTTCTTTAAAGGCCGCCTCATCGCATTCGATCAGCGCGTAATCCTTTTTGCAGCGGCCGCCGAGGGTCGCATTGCTGATAAACTCCGCTGTGATGCCGGAGATCAGGTTCGCCCCGGATTTGTTGCAAAAGAAGGAGGCGCCGGCGTCTGTCAGCGCCTGCTCGATCATCCGGGAGCTGGTGGTTTTGCCGTTGGTCCCCGTCACGATGATGCAGGTCACCCCGCGGGACACCCGCTTCAAGATCTGGTGGTCGAATGTCATCGCCACCCGCCCGGGAAAATCGGTGCCGCCGCGGCCCACGGCGCGCAGCAGCCCTCTGGTCATCTTCGATGCCAGGATGGATAAATAAGCTTTTAATTTCATGCGAATGATTATAACACTTCCCGAAAGATTTTGACAATAGCTAAGCGCCGGCCGTAAAACCGGCCGATAAAAACGCGAACCCATCGGCTCGCGCTTAGATTTTATCCTGCGGTTGATCTTTCGGCGGGATGGGTTCGGGCGGGCGCAAAACCCACGGCTTATGCTCCGGGGTCTGCCGCCAAGCGATTGACCCACCCCTTTGAGCCCAGACGCAGGATAAAGATCAGGCCACGGACGATGAGTTCAATGGCCATGGCCGTCCAAACCCCGACCAAACCGTAATCCCTGACAAGCAGGGCGGCCAGAGAGATGCGAACGCCCCAGATGCTCGCCATCGATATCACGCTCGGGATCAATGTGTCCCCGGCACCCCGAAGCGCCCCCACCGCGACAATGGATGCCCCATAAAAGCCCTCCGCATACAAAACGGCTCGAAGACTTTTTACCGCCAGCTTTCTCACAGCAATCACCGGAGTTAAATACGCCATGATATACGGACAGGCAAAATAAATGAGAAGGCCCAGCAGCATCATGAGTAACGCGCCAAGGGCCACGGTGATCCAGGCAAAGTGTCGGGCAGATTTTTTGTCTCCGGCGCCCTCTGTCCGACCAGTGTCGACGCGGCAGACGCAACGCCAAATCCCGGCATATAACAAACGCTCTCTGCCGTCGTGGCAAACGCATTGGCCGCAATGGCGATCGTCCCCAATGGCGCAATGATCCAGGTCGTCAGGATCATGGCGCCATTAATGAAAATGCGTTCGAGGCAAGCCGGCCAAAAAATTCTGCCGGCCCTTCTCAATCCTTCACTTTTCGAAAAAGATTGCTCCCCCCGCTTGAAGCGAAGGCTTTCTGTTTTGAACCCGCCGTAATAAAGCAAGATTCCCATGATCACAACCCTCGAAAACGCGGTTCCCAGCGCTGCTCCCAACACGCCGAGGCCGGCGCCGGGCAGATAAAAAGCAAGCGCGCCAATGTGGCGCACCCCGCCAGGAAAAATGAGCAGGGCGTTAAAGAGCACATCCAACACGCACATGCTCCCCTCAAAAATGGCCGGAACTTTCATATTGCCGCTGGCCTGCAGTGCGGTTCCGGCCAGACGTTCAAGCTGGATGAAGGGAAGAAATAAAGCATAGACGATAAAGTATTGGCTCGCTCCGGGCGCAACTGCCCCTGATGCGCCGAGCCAAAACGGCAGCTTCACACTGATGGCAAGACCGATTAGCATCAGACCGGCCGAAAAAATCAAATCGGCGGCGGCTCCCAATCGAAAAATGCTCCGAGACTGATTAAAGTGCTTCGCCCCGATTTGGTGCGCAATTTGCACAGTGAAACCATAAACGGCGGCAAAGGTCAGGCCGTCGATCAACCAGATCACCGGCGAAACTAACCCGATTGCCGCGGAAGCCTCAGCGCCCAGGGCGCCAACCATCGCCGAATCGATATACTGCATGATAATGGCAGTCAGCTGCGCCATCATCGCAGGCAGACTCAGCCTTAAAGCGACGAGGCTTTTTTGCTTCAGCGCGCTTGGCCCGCCGTCCCGAAGCATCCGTGTGACTTTCTGTTTCATTGTCCTCCTTAAAAACGCAGTCCACGCTGCCAAAATATCGAATTTTAATCCCCGGCAACATCAAAAACCCCGCGCAGGTCGGATCATTGCGCGGGGCGCCACACATCGAGATAATCAATCTTATCCTGATTTATCATTTCTGCTCGTATTTTCGGTATTTCCCCGGCGTTTGGCCGGTCCGCTTCTTAAAGCGCTGAATAAAATGACTGGAATCCGGAAAGCCCGTTTTCTGTGCAACCTCCGAAACAGAAAGTCCTGTTTCGTTGAGCAACTCCAGCGCCCGATCCAAACGGTAGTCCATCAAATACTGAATGGGGCTCTTTTTAATCAGCTCCTTAAAGCATCGACAACATTCGGTCACGCTGATATCCGCCATCTCGGCAATTTCCTCCAGCTGAATCGGATGAGCGTAGTTGCTGTGAATATAGGTCAGCATATCGCGAACCCGTTCTTGTTTTTGGGAAAAGCTCTTGGTCGGCGTTTTATAAAATTCGTCGATGTGCTCGATAATCAGATACCAGCATCGAACCAATTTGAGCGAAATGAGATATTCAAAATTCGTTGTCGTCTTGCCCGTAAGCAATGCCGGAAGGGTGTAAAGCTCCCGAATGATTTTTTGATGCCAGGGCTTATCCGTTAAAAGCAGCACCGAGATCGCCACATTGCCCGTTAGAATCAAAACGTTTTTTTGTTCCATTCGGCTCCCCGGAAAAAAGGAGACGAGCTTCTGGGGAAAACTGAACGATAAATAACAGCCGTCGTCTGCCATTTTGGTCGAGATATGCAAGGCATTGCGATTAATGAAAATCGCCTGCCCTTCTTTTAAATGATGGTCAATCCCATTGACCTGCATCGACAGCCATCCTTTGGTAACTAACGTGTATTGCATCTCTTCGTGCCAATGTAAATCGCGGTAGCCGCGCCCTTCCGGCACAATGCCCCGCGGCGTTACGGTATACATCCCCACCGGAAAATCCGGGTCCCGATATCGATTGACTTCCCGCAGCGGCTCTGTCTGTAATCTCGATGACTTCATTTTTATTCTTCCCTATTATAACTTTTTAATAAGCAAACCAGCGAAGACACTCATAAAAACAATTGAATCGAGAAATTAAATATATCCCTCAAAGGGCTTTCTGGCGACGGCAGATTCTACCCAGCGGATCATCGTCGTGAAGTCGTAAACCGGCAGATTGACCGCTGCTGAAATGGCCGCAGCATAAGGCGGCATGTCGCTGCATTCCAGAAGAATGGCGCCAATTTCCGGATTTTGGGCGACCAGTTCCTTGGATGCGGCCACCAATTCATCCCGGACAATGTGGCTGTTCATGGTGTCGCGGTCTCGTGGGATCGCCGAAAATTCTGGCGCTTCTTCCATCGATTTGACCACCAAGATGGACGGATCGTCTACCCCGACACACGAGAGCAGCTCGTCATCGAAGGTCCGGGTCACGGCACAGAGCACGCCGATCTTCTGGCCTTCTTTCAGACCGATTTTGATTATCGGAATCTGGGTGAGGCTCGACGCATAAACCGGCACATCCATTCTTTCGGACAGTTGTTTTTGCCAGCGGCCGAAATACCCGCAGGCACAGATGATTGCCCGCACGCCGTCGGCCTCAAGCTCTTTGCCGACCGCCGTCAAATCTTCGATGATGGTGGGATCTTTGGTGTGCAGTCTCGGAGAATCCACACCCCTAACCTTGACATAGCGCACGGGAAAATCAAAGGTTGTCGCGTTGGCGACATTTCCCGGCACAATCGGGTAGCCGACATCCAGAAGCATGATGCCGATCGAATAACCGGACATCTGCTGGGCCCGGGGCTTCACAGCGTTAAAATCGTCGTTGGCCTCGGTGATATAACCATAATGTCTCATGATGGCCACTTCCTTTCCATTTTCTTATTCCTGAATTTATAATCTAAGTGCAACAAATAAATAATGACTCATAGCCTTGGTATAATGGTGTTTGCAAAGACATCCAATATTCAAGGAGAAACTATGAGTCACTACAAACATCTTACAC